>JBGPZR010000320.1:0-3399 GCA_041493845.1 Terriglobia bacterium
AACTCGCTGGCATAGCCATCGGCGCGGAAACGTGAGGATCAAGCTGCGCAAACTTTTCCAGCCCCCGAGCTCGCAAGAATTGCACTGCACGCACTTCTCATAACGTCCCGCCAGGAAGTGGCCGGGGCAAATACTTTGGTCGGGACCATAGAGCAGGTTCCCTTTGGGGCAGATCGACTGGTATCCGTGATGCTCCACCACGACAGGTTTGCGGAGCAGAAGGCTCAGTGTGAGTGGTAACATCGTCGGGCCGGCGAGATGCACCACGTCGGTGCCGCACAACTCCCGGATTAACTGCCGGAGTCTCGGTCGCCGTATCAATCGGAACGGCAGCGACTCATCTTCCGCCGTGCCCCCGGGTGTCCGTGTCACCACTGTCACTTCGATGGGAGTAGCGCCGGGATGGGCCTGCCCCCACTCCGCAAGGCCGCGCGCGAGCTCCAGCACGATTGTTTGCACTCCGCCAATACTCGGGTGGAAGGCTTTCGAGTAGAGCAGAACCTTCATTGCTTTGCCCCTGCGTTCTGCATCGCCAAATCGAACTTCTTGGCGATGCCATCCCAGGAGAAGTATTCTTCTTGTGCGCGGCGGCTTCTTGCGCGCAATTGTTCCCGTAATTGCGAATCATCCAGAACTTGCGTGAGCGCAACCCCAAGGGCCTCGCTATTAGAGTAAGGCGCCAGATACAATCCCGCTTCACTCAGCGGGAAGATTCTTGATTCATCTCCATACCCAACGATAGGTAAGCCGCAGGCAATTCCAGCGATTGCGCTCCCGCGGCCAGGGAAGAGCTCCCCCCGAACGCAGAGCATCGCGTCCGACTCGGCAAGAATTCGGCTAATCTCTCCTGCGTCTTGCAGTCCCAGGTTGCTCACCTTGACCGGGATTCGCGCGAAGGCGCTCTCGATTTCATTTTTTGCCTCCGCGGTTCCTCTCCCGAGGAAGACAACCCGCAGATTTGCGCCGCCTTTTGCTGCTGCGCGCACCGCCAGAGAGATGTCCTCCAATTCATTCTGGAGGTTCGGCGGGTCGCTCAAGCAGAAAACCGCGACCGTCTTTCCCGCGCCATTGCGGTCGCCGGCAGCCGACGGGTGTACCCCAGGCTCAGGGATGTTCGCGCCGATGGGAATAAACGTGGCTTTCGCAACGCTCCTGGGAAGCCAAGCGATTGTATGGAGTGGCGCCGTGAAGATGCTCCTGTCGGCGCGGCGGTAGAGGGCGCGCACAATCCAGTTTTGGCAGGCGCCGCGAATGCGATCGATCCATCGTGGCCCGCAGAAGCCGAAGGGCTCGTGGAAAACTACAGCACAACGCACCCCGCGTCGCTTGAGAATCCCGAGCGCTACGAGCGCCCCAATCGGGAATCCGCGCCGGGACCAGCCGAGCGCCGTGTATTGCAGCAGAACCCATTTGCCGCGCCATTCCGCGCAATCACGCCGGAGCCGAAAAAGTGCATTGACCCATCCCCGGTCAGCCCATCCAACACGAGCAGTTCGCAGTGAGACGCCGCGCCGGGCCAGCGCTTTCCCCAGATACTTGCAGTAGTCCTCCACGCCGTCTACGGGAGTGTCCCGGCGGCCCAGCAACGCAACCCAAGTCTCCTTTGCAGAACTCTCGCTTAGCATAGATGCTCTTGTATCAATCACTCAATCTCAAGCAGCGCGAAGGTCAGGGCGTCGCAAGGAGGTGATTCGCATCGACGGCCTCGAGACGGTAGCCGAATCGGCCAAGGTGGCTTCGCAACGCGCCGTCATTCGCTGCCGAATGAATTTCGCAGACGATCCACGGGCGATGCGTCCCGAGCAGTTTTTCCGCGCCGCGGAAAACTTCTACCTCGGCGCCTTCAACGTCGCACTTAATCGCGTCCGGTGCAGGCGCAGTCTCGATGAAATCGTCGAGCGCGATGCATTTGATGGGCGAGCCGGCGGGGGCGCCATCTCCCGTTGCGAACCGGCCCAGCCCATGATCGGGGGACGCTGGATCTGCGGCGATGAAATTCATGTCGCCGCTCGTGGACCAAACACCTGCCTCGACCATCGTCACGTTCTCGAATCCGTTGCGCGCAACATTCCGGCGCAGGCGAGCCGCGACGCTTGCGTCGGGCTCGAAGCTGAAAACTTTTCCGCTCGCTCCCACCAGCCGCGCCGCGAGAAGCGAGAAGAGGCCTATGTTCGCACCCAGATCGTAAAAAACGATCCCAGGCCGAATTCGTTCGGCCAATACTTTTTGCACAGCGAGTTCCGCTTCGCCGCGAACGTAACTTTGGCTCGTGCGCGGATTGAGCTCCATCCAGATTCCTTTTGCGGGCCCTGCCTCGATCCGCGCCCACACCTTTTCATCCGCGGGAAGGAGCCGATAACTCAGGCGGTGAATGATTTCGCCGAGCACGGGAACATCGCGCAGCGAGCGCAGCGGCGCCGGCGAGTGCAGCAGCAGTTCACCCATCCACTTACGCGCACGAGCCATTCTATTTCTCCACCACGAAGCTGCCGATCACCAGGGCATCCATGCCGGAACTGAAAAACGTGCGCACCGCGTCGGTCGGCGTGCAAACGATCGGCTCGCCCCGCAGGTTGAACGATGTGTTCATCACCACGGGCACTCCCGTGCGCTGGCCAAACTCGTGGATCAACCGCCAGTAGAGCGGGTTCACGTCGCGCTCCACGGTTTGCGACCGCGCGCTGCCGTCTACATGCGTCACCGAAGGAATCACGCTGCGCTTTTCGGGCTTCACTTGCGCCGTCAAGACCATGAAAGGCGAGTCGGTGGACGACTCGAGATACTCGCCCGCCACTTCGGCCAGCAGCGACGGCGCAAACGGCCGCCACCACTCGCGGAATTTCACCGCGTTGTTCACCTTCGCATTCATTTCCGGGTCCCGCGGATCGGCGAGGATCGAGCGGCTGCCCAGCGCGCGCGGCCCAAACTCCATGCGTCCCTGAAACCAGCCCAGAATTTTTCCGCTTGCGAGCATCTCCGCAGCCGTTTTGGCAGGATCGGCGACACGCGTTGCTCGCAGCTTGTACGTCTGCAGCACCTTCTCGATTTCTGCATCGGAACTTTCCGGGCCAAGGTACGCGTGGCGCATCTTGCGGACTGGCAGTTTACCGCCATCATCGAGATAGGGCGCGAGCGCCGCACCCAGGCACGCGCCATCGTCTCCAGCGGCGGGCTGAATGAAAATGCGATCCACCAGGCCGGACGCGAGAATTTTTCCGTTGGCTTTCGAATTCAGCGCCACGCCGCCGGCCAGGCACAAGCTCCGGCAGCCGGTCTTTTCCACCGCCGCGCGCGCCAGAGTCATCATGGCCTGCTCGCACGCATCCTGAACGGCAAATGCCAGATTCTTGTGCCGGGCGTCAATCTCGGATTCGGGCGCGCGTTTCGGACCCAGGCGCG
>JBGPZR010000409.1:0-2535 GCA_041493845.1 Terriglobia bacterium
GATATCGCGGGCCGACGGCCAGTTCTCGCAGGCCGGATGCGAATGGTAAATGCCGAGGAGTTCGAGCCCTGCCGCGCGAATTTCGCGCATCAAGCGAAATAATTCATGGGGCGCGATTTCATACGCTTTGGTGGTCACGTCCGCCGCATTGGTGGCTTGAAATGCGCGCGTGATCACGCCGCCCCGCCCCGCCAGCAGCCCGCAGCATTCCTTCAGCGGCTCCCGTCGAGCCTGGTCCAGAAGAGCCCTCAGAATCTCATGGAGGATCTGGATCACGCCTGGCATTCGCCAAGTCTATAACGCTTGGGCGCATGAGAAGAAAATCATCCGAACGACGGAGACGCCCGGAACGGGTGGGGACTGCGGATCAGCAATCGGCGCACGTAAGGGCACGGTAATCCGCGCCCCCACGGACAACTTTGATTGCTAGGCTTTTTGAGCCTGCCGCCGCAAGAATGTGGGGACGTCCAGATCGTCGGCGGGCATTTCGTGGATCACGTCGCTGACGTTTCGCGCCACCTGCTGCACCACGTTCGTCTGCTGCGGGATCACGTTGGTCTGATCGCGCCCCGCTTTCCACGTTTTCGGCAGATACGAAGGCCGGTTGTGCGTCTTCTTTCCCGCCACCTCGCGGAAACCTGCAGCGATCACCGTGATTTTCACGGATTCCTTCATGGCATCGTCCTGCACCGCGCCGAAAATAATGTTGGCATTCTCATGCGCGGCTTTCTGGATGATGGACGAAGCTTCGTGCACTTCGTTCAGCGAGAGAGTGGACGAGCCGGTGATGTTTATCAGGATCCCCTGCGCGCCCTGGATGCAGTTGTCTTCGAGCAGCGGGCTGTTGATGGCGCGGTTCGCGGCGTCAATCGCGCGGTTCGACCCGGAAGCCACCGCCGTCCCCATCACCGCGTAGCCTTGCCCCGACATGATGGTCTTCACGTCCGCAAAGTCGCGGTTGATGATCCCGGGAATTGTGATGATGTCGGAAATGCCCTGCACCGCCTGGCGCAGAATGTCGTCCGCGATGCGGAACGCTTCGAAGAAGCTGGTGCCGTGCTCGACGCACTCCATCAACCGCTCGTTCGGAATCACGATCACCGTGTCTACGCAGCCAATCAGCTCGGCCAGCGACTGCTCGGCTTGCTGCATGCGCCGCTTCCCTTCAAATGCAAAGGGTTTTGTGACCACCGCGACCGTCAGCGCGCCCAGTTCGCTCGCAAGATTTGCGACCACCGGTGCGGCGCCGCTCCCCGTGCCGCCGCCGAGACCCGAGGTCACAAACACCATGTCCGCCCCGTCGAGCGCTTCGAGGATTTTCTCCGTGTCCTCGAGCGCCGCCTTGCGCCCGACTTCAGGATTCGCGCCCGCACCGAGTCCTTTCGTCAATTTTGCGCCCATTTGCAACTTTACCGGCGCCTGCGACAGCTTCAGCGCCTGCAAGTCGGTGTTGGCGGCGATGAATTCCACGCCTTCGACCTTCGCGCGGATCATGCGGTTGACGGCATTCGATCCGCCGCCGCCCACTCCAATCACTTTGATCTTCGCGCCGTTTTGCAGCTCTTCACTGAATGAAACTCGAATGCTCGATTCTTTCGGCGTCATGCTTCCTCCCTCAGTCTTTCAGCAGATCAAAATTCATTCTCAAGCCCCCGCGAACATGCTCTTCAATTTGCCCATGAAGCCAGTGGGACGCGCTCCGGCAAGGCGCCGCGTGCGCGCCCCGTAAAGCACCAGCCCCACGGCCGTTGAGTATTCGGGCCGGGAAACGTCTTCGCTCATTCCCGCAAGTCCGCGCGGCACAGCGATGCGCACCGGCAGGTTGAAAATCCGCTCGGCCAGCTCAGCCAGGCCGCGCAGATGCGCGCCGCCGCCGGTGACAACAATTCCGGCGGGGACTTGCGATTCAAGACCTGCGCGCCGCAATTCATCGCGCACCAGCATCAGCAACTCCTGCGCGCGCGGCTCGACGATGTCCGACAGCATGCGGGCGAAAATTGTTCGCGGCGGGCGGTCGCCCACGCTCGCGATCTCGATGGGAAAATCCTGGTCCAGCAGCTCGCGCCAGGCGCAGGCATACTGCCGCTTGATTTTTTCCGCCTCCGGAATCGGCGTGCGCAGGCCTACGGCCAGATCATTCGTGAAATGATCGCCGCCCACCGGAACCGCGGCCGTATGCCGCACGACGCCGCCCGTGAACGCCAGCATTTCCGTCGTCCCGCCGCCGATGTCGAGCAGGCAACAGCCCAGCTCGCGCTCGTCCTGCGTCAGGCAAGCTTCGGCCGCAGCAAGCGGTTCGAGCACCGTGTCGTCCACGCGCACGCCCGCTCGATTCACCGCCGTCACGATGTTCTGCGTTGCCGTGCCCGATGCGGTCACGATGTGCACATTCGCCTCCAGCCGCACACCGACCATGCCGATCGCGTCGCGAATATTGTCCTGCGCATCCAGAAAAAATTCCTGCGGCAGCACGTGCAGCACTTCGCGGTCTTCCGGCAGCGTCACGCCGCGCGCCGCCTCGATCGCGCGCCGCAC
>JBGPZR010000372.1:0-2902 GCA_041493845.1 Terriglobia bacterium
GCGCCAGGCGGTGACGGCTGCAAACAGCCTGTCCGAGCTGGCAAAGGCAAACGGGAAGCGCGACGTGACCGCTACGGCCAACTACACGCACACCGCCGACGCGAGCACCGCTTCCTTCTTCGGCAGCATCCAGCTACCGATTTTCGACCGCAACCAGGGCGAAATTGCGCGCACGCGCTACGCCATCACGCAGGCGCAGGAACTGGCAGCGGCGGCAAGCGATCAGGTGATCACCGATGTGCTGAACGCGTACGAAGGAGTTCGCACCAACGATCAGGTGGTGACCCTCTACCGCTCCGGATACTTGAGTCAGGCGCGGGAATCGCGCGACATCAGCGAATACGCCTATAAGCGCGGCGCCGCGAGCCTGCTCGATTTCCTCGACGCCGAGCGCAGCTACCGCGCGACGCAGCTTGCTTACCGCCAGTCGCTCGCCTCTTACCTGCTGGCCGTGGAACAGCTGCGCGAAGCGGTGGGGACCAGGAGGTTGCCATGAGCACTCGCAGCACGAATCAACCCGGCCGCATTCGCCGCCTCCGCGCGGCTGCCGGCCTGGCAGCACTTGCCATGGTGCTCGCTGGTTGCAGCTCGGGCCCGGGCGAGCACGCCGGCGACATGACGTCGTACTCCTCGAAGGAAGCCAAAGGCGCGACGCCCCAACTTTTCACCATCCCAGAGCAGCAGATGTCCCACGTGCAGGTGGTTACGGTCGCGCCCGTGAAGCTGACGCGCACGCTGCGCCTTACCGGCGCCGTGGCTTACAACGCGTTCAAGACCACGCCAGTGATCACGCAAGTCGGCGGGCCGGTGAGCCGGATTCTGGTTGTGCCCGGCGAACACGTGCGGCAGGGCCAGCCGCTGCTCGAAGTCAGGAGCCCGGATTATTCGCAGATGCGCGCAGCTTACTTGAAAGCGCGGGACATTTATCGCGTGGCGGATAAGAACTTCGCGCGCGCGCAGGATCTCTACGCGCACAACGCTATCGCTGAGCGCGACCTGCTGCAGGCCGAGTCCGAGCGCAACCAGGCCAAGGCCGACTTCGACGCGACCGAGCAAGCCTTGAAAATCCTCGGCGTGCCGAAGCCGGAAGAACTCGACAAGATGCCTTCAACTCCGGAGCTTCCGCTGCTCGCTCCGATTGGCGGTCAGGTGGTGGAGCGGCTGGTCTCGCCCGGCCAGTTGCTGCAAGCGGGCGCGACGCAGGCGTTCACGATTTCGGATATGAGCACGGTGTGGGTGCTTGTGAACGTCTATCAGAACGATCTGGCGTACGTGAAAACCGGTGATGCCGTCACGGTGCAGACAGACTCCTACCCGGACACTTTCCGCGGGAAGATTTCCTTCCTCTCACCCGCTCTCGATCCGACAACACGCACGCTCCAGGCGCGCCTAGTGGTCGAAAACCCCGGCGAAAAACTGAAAAAGGATATGTACTGCGTCGCGACGGTGACCGCCGGCGTGATCCAGAACGCGATTGCCGTCCCCGATGCCGCTGTCCTGCGCGACGACCAGAACCAGCCGTTCGTGTACGTGGCCACCGGCTCCAATCAATTCGGGCGGCGCGGCGTGGAAATCGGCCAGAGCCAGGGCGGGCTCACGCAAGTCTTGAAAGGGCTTTCGCCGGGAGAAAAAGTGGTGGGCGATGGCAGCCTGTTCCTGCAATTTGCCAATTCGCTCCAGCGCTAAGGCAACGGGCAAGATCCGGAGTGAACGGCACGGCTGAGGACGTGCCCGGACAAAAATGATTCATCGCATCGTCCAATTCGCGCTGAAGCAGCGGTTCCTGATCCTGATGGTGACCGCATTTATCGCCGTCGGCGGCGCTGTGGCATTCCAGCGCATGCCGGTGGACGCTTACCCGGATTTGTCGCCGCCGATGGTGGAGTTAATCACGCAATGGCCGGGGCACGCAGCGGAAGAAATTGAGCGGCTGGTCACGCTGCCGATCGAAGTGGAAATGAACGGCGTTCCGAAGATGGAGGTGCAGCGCTCGATTTCGCTCTACGGCCTCTCCGATGTCCGGTTGACGTTCGATGAAGGCACGGACGACTACTTCGCGCGCCAGGTGGTGTTTCAGCGGCTTAGCGACGTGCAGGCGAATTTGCCGTCCGGCGTGCAGCCTTCGATGGCGCCGCTCTTCAGTCCCTCAGGCCTGGTGTATCGCTACGTGCTCGAGAGTCCCGACCGCTCGCCGCAAGAACTGAAAATATTTGAAGACTGGGTGATCGCGCGGCAGTACAAGCAAGTGCCGGGCGTGGCGGACGATTCCGGATTCGGCGGGACGGTGATGCAGTATCAGGTGCTGCTCGATCCCGCACGGCTCTACGGCTATCACATCACTGTTCCGCAGGTCGTTCAGCAGCTCAGCGTCAACAACGCAAACACCGGCGGCGGCTTCTACTCGCAGGGCGGGCAATTCTATTACGTCCGCGGCCTCGGCTTGATCAAGGACACCGCCGACATCGGCAGCATAATCATCGGCGCGCAAAACGGCGTCCCGGTGCGCGTGCGCGACGTCGGCGAAGTCACCATCGGTCACGCCCCGCGCCTCGGCGAATTCGGCTTCAACAAGAATGACGACTCGGTCGAGGGCGTCATCCTGATGCGCCGCGGCGAGCAGACGCAGACCGTCCTGCAGGGCGTCGAAGCAAAGACCAAAGAGTTGAACGAGCGCATTCTGCCGCCGGACGTAAAGGTGCGGCCGTTCTATGACCGCAGCGATCTCGTGCGCCTGACCACCGACACGGTGGAAGCAAACCTGCTGCGGGGCATGGTGCTGGTCCTGATCGTCCTGATTTTCTTCCTGGTGAGCTTCCGCGCGGCCGTGATCGTGGCCATGACGATTCCGCTTGCGCTGCTCTTTTCTTTTATTTTTCTCCACGCGCACGATGTGGCGGCGAAC
>JBGPZR010000402.1:0-2637 GCA_041493845.1 Terriglobia bacterium
AAAAAATGGAACAAGGACTGCTCTAGGCCTTCGCTTTCTCCCTCTGCGGTTGTGCTTGCCCTGGGCGCGGGTGCGCCTCGCTGCCCGCCATACAGCGGCGGCACCTGCCCTGATGCAAAACAGCCCTCGTAAGTACTAATGCGGATTTCGCACGCCCCTCGATTGCGATAGCGTTACTGAGGCCCCTCTCGGTTAACAACGACATGGTGATTCTGCAACGCGCGCTCGACGCACTGGCCGCGATTGTCTTTCCGGCGCCATGCCGCGTCTGTGGCGCAACGCTCACGAACGCAAGCCGGATTCCGATTTGCGAAGCCTGCCTCGCATCGTTCGTGCAAATCATCGAGCCGATGTGCCAGTGCTGTGGCCGCCCGTTTATTTCCCCGGTGGCGGCACAAGCGATCCGGCCTCTCTGCCGGCTCTGCCGCGCAGAGGAGTATGCGTTCGAGCGGGCGCGCAGCTACGCGATCTACAACGACGCGCTCGTGAGCGCCATCACGCTGCTCAAGTACGACCAGGTGACGCGGCTGGGGGACTGGTTTGCCGCGCGGCTAGCCGAAGTGGTGACCAGGGCTGGGAAAGATTTCCGGGCGGATGTGGTTGTGCCGGTCCCGTTGCATCCCGCCCGGCAGCGCGAGCGCGGCTACAATCAGGCAGAGCTGATCGCCCGGCCCCTGGCGCGCCGCCTGGGATTGAAGCTGGGGCCCTACCTGCTGGTGCGGACGAAGCCTCGCCCGCCGCAATTATTGCTTTCGCGCAGGCAGCGGTGGGAATCCGTACGTGGCGCCTACGCCATACGGTCGGGAGTGCGAGTTGACAAGCTGCGCGTTCTACTGGTAGATGATGTATTGACGACTGGCGCGACACTAGATGCCTGTTCGCGCGCCCTGCTCAAAGCAGGCGCGGCGGCAGTATTGGGTGTCACGGTGGCGCGGGTCGTTTCCGGCTGGGCGCTCTCTGGTCCCCCGCAGCGGCGGGCAATCGACTCAGGTGAGGGAAACCAGCAGGGTGCGGCGAGCATCCTCGGTAGCTAAGCAGAACGGTCGAACAACGCACAAGCGGCGCGAAGGCAGCACAAATGATTAACCGGCTCAAGATCGGCTTACGGCCCCGGCCCAACATCGGGCTGAGCGGAGTTGCGCCCGAGCCGGCTGCGCCTAAGCCGCTGGCTTCGCCTGCCAGCCGCCCTTCGGTGATGCAGGCGCCGGTGCTGGTGCTGAACGCGACCTTTGAGCCCATCAATGTGACGGCGGTTCGCCGCGCGCTGGTGCTGATGCTGAAGGGCGTCGCACAGGCGGAAGAGACCAATCACCACGAGGTGCACTCCACGTCGAAAGCCATCCAGGTGCCGTCGGTGATCCGGCTGCTCACTTACCGGCACATCCCGCAGCAGAGCCGCGCGCTCTCGCGGAAGAATATTCTGCTGCGCGACCGGAATACCTGCCAGTTCTGCGCCGCGGCGTTTCCGGCTTCGGAGCTGACGCTGGACCACGTGATGCCGCGTTCGCGCGGCGGGCGCTCGTCGTGGGAAAACCTGGTGGCGTGCTGCTACGCCTGCAACAACCGCAAGGGCGATCGCACGCCCGAAGAAGCGGGGCTGAAGCTGCAGCGGCGTCCGCGGCCTTTCACGCTGCATACCTCGCGCCAGTTGATGCGCCTGATCGGGCACCGCGACGAGAAGTGGCGGAAATATCTTTTCTACTGATCGTTTCGCGGACAGCAACCTTTTCGAATCTCGCGCATCTAAACTATCAAATCACTTCTAGGACACACCCCGGGAAGTGGCGCTGGTTCAATCCAGACCGCTTCCCTTCTTTTTTGTCTGAATAAAAAACTAGACTACTGGCGGAAGACGATTTTCAAGCCGCGGCGCCAATTCTCGTTGAGGCCGATGCGCGTAACGTGGAGTTCCGGCGAGAGGTATTTCAGCAGCGTGTCCGTGGCGGAATGGAATCGCAGTCCCGGCGCCACCAGCCAGACGAGCGGTGGTTGCGGGTCGAGTTCCACGCCGCTGAAGTAGCCGAACTGCTGGAAATCGCCCTCGCGCTGGTGGCGGCGAACTCGCAGCCAGTAGTCCACGGCCTGAATCGGCAACTGAATATCTTCGGAGGCCTTCAGCTCAATCACGACTAGGCGGCCACGCCAGGTGACCCCCAGCAAATCAAGCACACCGCGATCGCCTGCAGCAAGCGCCGGCACCTGCGAGTAGAGATGAGCGGGATTGAGCTGGGCGTCCAGGCGGGTGGCGTCTGCGAGCGCAAGCGTCTCGAGCCACCGCTCCGGCGCGGCGCGATAAAGCGGATGATTGGCATCTTCCGCGAGCGAGTTGCGATGGAGATCGAGCTGGCGGATCAGGCGCTCGAGCGCCGGCTCGGTGGCCGCAGAAACTGCTTCGCGCGCATCCCCCAGTCCGAAAAACAGGCCGTCTTTGGTCCACCGCGCGAATTCGAGCCCGCGAAAACAGAGCGCCACCTCTTTCGTTCCGGCAGGGACACGCGCTTCGATGGCCTCAGCCGCGCCGGGAACTATCCCGCGAACGCGCGCAACCGCATCGCGTGCACCGGCAAGCGCGAATTCGATTTCCCGGCGCGACACCAGCCAGCTTTCGAGGTTCCCCGCGTCGGCGGGATCCACTTT
>JBGPZR010000201.1:0-4912 GCA_041493845.1 Terriglobia bacterium
CGAGCAGGGCCGTGCAGAGCGCATCGGGCATGGAGTGGATTTGATGTATGAAGATCGTCCGTACGAGTTGCTGAAAGAGATGGCTGCGCGCCACGTGATGGTGGAGGTCAACCTCACCAGCAATGATGTGATTCTCGGCGTAAGCGGGAAAGATCACCCGCTGCCCATCTACCGCAAATCCGGCGTACCCGTCGCGCTCTCGACCGACGACGAGGGCGTATCGCGCATTGATTTGACGCACGAATACGTGCGCGCTGTCGAGACTTACGGCTTGAACTACGCAGACCTGAAGCAAATGGTCCGCACCAGCCTCGAACACAGTTTCTTGCCCGGCGCGAGCCTCTGGCGCGAGCCGGATGTTTTCACCAGCGCCGTCGCTGCCTGCGCCGGAAACTCACTCGGCGCGGAAAAGCCTTCGTCATCGTGTGCAGACTTTCTCCAGTCGAGCGAGAAAGCAAAGCAGCAGTGGGAACTCGAGCGCCGCTTCCGCAGCTTCGAAGCCAGTTTCTGAATACTTGCTAAAGAGCAATGGAACGGGCGGGGGCTGCTTTGAACATCTAAAATCCAACCTCTAACTTCTAGTGGGTGGCAGGTTCGGCGGCGGGATGCATGCCGTGCTGCGGAACTTCATGGACGCCGCGCAGCGGTTGCTCCTGATGGAAGCGATAAAGCTGATTGAGCGGTCCGGCGCCCTTGCCGATCTGGTAGGACTTCTCGATGGCCTTGGTGACGTAAGCCTTGGCAAGGATCACGGCCTCGCGGAGTTGCAGTCCCAATGCAAGCTGCGCGGCGATGGCGGATGAAAATGTGCATCCCGAGCCGTGCGTGTTCGGGCTCTTCACGTGATCGCCGCCGAAAGTTTCCACCTCGCTGCCTTCACACAGCACGTCAATCGGCTTCTCGAGATGTCCGCCGGTGACAACCACGGCGCGCGCGCCCATCTCCACCAGTTTCTGTCCCGCCGTCTTCATGGCGTTCAGGTCTTTCACTTCCATGCCGGTCAAAAATTCCGCCTCGGGCATGTTGGGCGTGATCACACTGACGCGCTTCAGCAACTCGTCGCGCACAAACTTCAATCCAGCGGTATCGAGCAGGTCTTCGTTTCCAGCCGTGGGACGGAAGACCGGATCGAGCACCACGTGCGCGAACTTGTGCTTGTCGAGAAATTCCGTGACGGCGACGGCATTGCCGCGATTCGCGAGCATGCCGATTTTCACCGCGGCAATCGAAATGTCGGCCGCCAGCTCGTCGAGTTGCGCGCGCAACTGTGCCGCAGGAGTGGCGTGCACTGACTTCACCCCCTGCGTGGATTGCACGGTGAGCGCCGTGATGGCGGCCACGCCGTAGCAATTGTGTGCCGCAAAAGTTTTCAAATCTGCGGCCACACCTGCGCCGCACGAGGGATCAAATCCTGCAATGGTCAAAAGAATTGGTGGTGTGTGGTTCGTGTGCTCGCCCAACTTTCAACGCCCTCCGCGCCAGGCCCTGCAGACAACGACGCCGGCGCCGCCTTTCTCGCGTGGCACGCCGGCAAATAAAAATGTACGCGCGTTCTGCTCCACAACGCAACAATAATTTTAAGCGGATGAAAGAGTTGGACGAATTTTAATTTCTGCTTTCCTGAAGAAAGCGAATCACCACCCGGCTGAACTCTTCCGGCTTTTCGCTAGCGGAGTTTACCGGTTGGCACGCTACGGGAAGAGGCCGCGGACGAGGGTGGCATCCGCCACGCGCCCGACAGCCAGGCAATACGCTCCGGTTCGCATGTGCGTGCGATGCTTGCGCGCTGTTTCGTGCACTGTCAGGAACGCGCGCTTCATCACGGTTTCGAGCTTGGCGTTCACTTCCGCTTCCGACCAGAAGAAGCTCTGCAGGTCCTGCACCCACTCAAAATAGCTGACCGTGACGCCGCCGGCATTTGCAAGAATGTCCGGCAGCACCATGATGCCCTTGCGCGCGAGCACTTCGTCCGCGTGGGGGGTGGTGGGCCCGTTGGCCGCTTCCGCCACGATTTTCGCTTTGATTTGATCCGCGTTGTTGAGCGTGATCACATTCTCAAGCGCCGCCGGGATCAGGATGTCGCACTTCATGGTCAGCAGGTCGTCATTCGAAATGCGCGACGTTCCAGGCATGCCTACGACCGTTCCCGAGCGCTCCTTGTAGCGCATCGCTTTCAGCGGATCGATGCCGCGCGAATTGAAAACGCCGCCGCGCGAATCGCTGATGGCGATCACCCGCGCTTTTTTCTCGGCGAAAAGTTTCGCCGCGAGCGACCCGGCATTGCCGAATCCCTGAATGGCCACGCTCGAGCCGCGCAGCGACATTTTCTTCAAGCGGCATGCCTCTTCCGTCACAAACAAGCAGCCGCGCGCCGTCGCTTCATGGCGTCCCTCGGACCCGCCGATCGAAAGAGGTTTTCCTGTCACCACGCCGAGGGTGGAATATCCTTTGGTCATGGAATACGTGTCCATGATCCAGGCCATCGTCTGCGAATCGGTGTAGACGTCCGGCGCGGGAATATCCTGCTCCGGCCCGATGATGGGAAAAATTTCCGAGGCGTAGCGCCGCGTCATGCGCTCGAGTTCCGGCTTGCTCATCCGTTTCGGATCGCAGATGACGCCGCCCTTGCCGCCGCCGAACGGTATATTCACCGTCGCGGTCTTCCAGGTCATCCAGGCCGCCAGCGCCTTCACTTCGTCGAGCGTGACGGCCGGGTGGTATCGGATGCCGCCCTTAGCGGGGCCGCGTGCGATATTGTGCTGCACGCGATAGCCGGTGAAAACTTTGATCTGCCCGTTGTCCATCTTTGTGGGGACGGACACTTCAAAGACGCGCTTGGGAGTGCGCAGAATCTGGCGCAGGCCGGGATCGAGCTTGAGATATTCGGCGGCGATATCGAACTGGATTTGCGAAATGCGGTAGGGATTCAGATCCTCGCGCGGCGCGATGCGCGGCATGGGCGCGGGAGCCGCTTTGGCAACGGTGGCCATCTGTCCTTCCTCCTGACGTGGCGAGCACTGCGCTGCCTTCGCCTGCCGAAATTATTTTCGGGAGATGCTGGTGCTCCGTAAGTCTAGCGCGAGTCGAAGTTTAGCCAAGCCGTCTAGGATGTCAATGAAAACCACCGGTGGGGTGGAAATTGCGGAAGGCATCCCCGAGCCATTTTCGAGGGGGCCAAGCCGCCTAAAGGACGCCAAGTTATTGATAATGAAATAGTTATTTCTCCTCTCCCACAGGACTCGGCGAACTCTCACCGCTCCGCGCAAGGGGTCCGATTTCACCCCGCAAGCCCGTTGACCGCTAGAGGGCAAGCAAGTTAGGCTGCGCGCGCTAGGTCAGAAAAGCAAGACGCGGAATGCGTTTTCGGGTGGAAATGCAATCCGGAAACTCCCCCCGCGCGTATCTAATTAATGGAGCTGCTTAAACCACGTGACTCCAGGGACGGGAGCAGAGATGAGGGCCTCGGACGCGGCGCTCATCGAGAGGATTGTCGCGAAGGATGAGGCGGCGCTCGCGGCGCTCTATGACCGCTACGCCGGAATGCTGTCGTCCGTACTGAACCGGATCCTGCGCGACAAGCAGGTGGCCGAGGAAATTTTGCAGGACATTTTTTACCAGCTCTGGTGCACGGCTGCACAATTCGACGCTTCGCGCGGCTCGCTCCCCGGCTGGCTGATGGTGATCGGACGCAACCGCGCGATTTCGGTCTTGCGCCGCCACAACCCGAGCCAGGGTGAAGAACTGCTGGAGAACACGGTCATGCTGCCGTTTAATCTGGAGAGCACGGTGGCGCAACAGCAATTGCTCGGGCGCGTGAAAGGCGCGCTCGAAGGCCTGCCAAAAGAGCAGAGGGCTGCGGTGGAACTGGCGTACTTTGAGGGCATGACGCACAGCGAGATCGCCCGCCGCACCGGCGATCCGCTCGGCACGGTGAAGACGCGCCTGCGGTCGGCGATGGAAACGTTGAAACGGAATCTGCAACCGGAAACGGCATGAACGGACATCCAACTCGCGAAGAAGATTTCGATCTCTACGCGCTCGGCGCGCTGGAAGGCGAGGAGAAGCAGACGATCGAGTCGCACGTGGCCAAGTGCGCCACGTGCTCGCGCAAGCTTGCCGAAGCGCAGGGGCGCATTGCCATGCTCGCATTGGGTGCGCCTCGCGAGGAACCGTCGCCCGGAGTGAAAGAACGCCTGATGAGCCGGCTCCATTCAACGGCCGAAGGCCGGGCTGTGAGATCACCGTCTGCCGAACCCGAACGCGCCGGCGGATTCTTCGGACGCTGGTGGGCTGCTGTGCTTGCGCCTGTGGCCGCGGCCCTTGTGCTCGCCGCGTTTTTCCTGTGGGCGGAAAACGCCCGGCTCGACCGCCAGCTTGCGGACTTGCGCGCGACCGTTGCGCAGCAGCAGAAGCAATTGGAACAAGCCCGCGAGAGCGCCGATCTCATCGAAGCGAAGGACACGATCGTCGTCACGCTCGCTAAGCAGCCCGGGATGGCGGAAGGCAGCGCCCGCGTCCTCTATAACGCTCGCATGGGAACCATGCTCTACGACGGCACGCTGGCTCCGGCGCCCGCGGACAAGAGCTATCAACTGTGGCTCGTTCCCATGGAGGGCAGTCCCATCAGCGCGGGCGTCTTCAACCCCGCCGCAGGCGAAGCAAGCCACATGATCACAAAGATGCCGCAAGGAATGGCGCCAAAGGCTTTCGCCGTCACACTCGAACCTGCCGGCGGCAGACCGCAGCCGACAGGGGCGATGGTCCTTGTCGGGCCGGTTTCTTAGCCCCACCCTGGGTAGCAGGTTTTTTCCTCCACTGTCCGATTGACTAGGCAGCGGCCATGCCCATGTTTATGAGCAGCATCCCGCAACGCGGATAACTAGAGAGTTACAGACCCGAACTTCGGAGAGAG
>JBGPZR010000445.1:0-2192 GCA_041493845.1 Terriglobia bacterium
CTCGCAGGCCTCAACGCTCTGGGACAAACGTATGGCATCGACACGAATCTGCTCGGCCACGCCATGGGCGTTCCCGCGGGGTTGCTCGGCGTTCGCGAGCGCGCCTCCAGCGGATCTTCCACCGGCGGACTCGGCGGCCTCTTCGGAGTCGGCTCCGGCATCGCGTCGCTTTTTGGGTAGCGCGGGCAGCCACCCCACTCGAGGCCCCCATGCACGCTTTCGTCGATCCGTACTGGTGGACATTCGCGCTCGCCATGCTGGTGGAATTCCTCATCTTCGCGCGCTGGCTCTACCGGCGAATACGCGATGACGAGTTGAATCGCACTTTCATTCGAGACATGGCCACGAACCACTTGCCTCACATTTATGAATTGCTCAGCAAACTCTGCGAGAAGCAGGGAATTGTGCACTCGCGGCCCTCACACATCCGCTGGGTGGATTTCACCACTCGTCGGCGCTGAACGCGCCAACCATGTTTTCACCATCTCCTGAACTGCTCTCTCTCGCCCGCACGATTGCCGCGCAACACGCGCTCCCGCCCGCGCTGGTGTGCGCCGTCGTCGAGCAGGAATCCGCCTGGAATCCCTACGCGATCCGCTACGAGCCGGCATTTCGCACGCGCTACGTCGCGCCGCTCGGCCTGTCATCCACGGAAGAAATTGCGCGCTCGATTTCCTGGGGGCTGATGCAGGTGATGGGGCAGGTCGCGCGCGAGCACGGCTTCACCGGTAAATTTCTGGCCGCACTTTGCGATCCCGCGACCGGCCTCGATGCCGGCTGCCAGGTGCTCGCGTCCAAGATTTCCGCCTCAGCCGGCGACCTCACCCTGGCGCTCGAGCGTTGGAACGGCGGCGCAAATCTGGGCTACGCCGCCGAAGTTCTTGCGCGCGTCGAACGGTATCGCTGACTTCCGCCACATTCGCGATCGAGCGATCGAAATCGATCCGACATTGCGACGCCAGCGGGTCCTCCAACAGGAACTGTGGTGCACGGTCGTCCGCCACGAATCACGATTCACAAATCACTGATTCTCAAGGAGCATCCATGAAAGCAAAGATTCTCGTTGGCCTTCCGTTCTTGGCGGCCCTCGCGGTCTTCCTCCTGTTTCAATCTCGCACAATTGTCCGGGCCGCATCAGTCACACTCTCCTGGTCTTTCGACTACAGCGTGGACCCCGGCTGCACTGCAACGCCCGCGAAAAATTGCGTAACAGGCTTCGAGTACGGCACCACTCCCGACGGCGGCGTGACGTTGAATAAGATTGGCACCGTCCCGAATCCGAATCCTGTCCCGACAACTCTCACGAATGGCATCACCGCGGCCTTCAAACAGGGGCCTCCCTACGGCTCAGTCGTTTATTACGTCCGCACATCCGGAGCGGACGGTAGTGGCAATCCCGTGTTTTCTTCCGCTGCCGTCGCGCAACCAGTCCAAATCAACCCCGGCCAGCCGTTGAATGTAACGGTTTCCTCCGTCAAGTAGCGCCGGTCTATCGTACCGCCGGCATCTTGCCGGCTCTTTTGTCTTGGGTCTCGTTCCGAAAGTAGCGCTGGCGTCCCGCCGGCTCTTTTCTCCTAGGTCTCGCTTCAGCTCGCAATGTTTTGGACTCTCGCTGACTTTCGCGCTTGGTGGCATTCGCCGGCTCGCTTCCGCTGGATGCGCGCAGTCTGCATTCCAAATGTTTCCGCGGAACGCGGAGCTCAAAATCGCAGCGCGGCAACACTTGCGCCCCTCTCGCGCGGAACGCGTGTTCGTGCGAAGCGCGTAATTCGTGCCTGGCGGGGAAGGGAAGAGCCTGCCCGGTTCGCTTCTCCGCAGAAGCTCACGAACTTCGGCGACCTTGTATGAGGGCGGCACCTTGCTGGTTCTGCCAGTCTCTCGCAGAAGGTTTGCCTTGGAAGTTCTCCGCGCCCTCTGCGCCTCTGCGGTGAATGCCTTCTCGGTTCGATTCGCCGTCACGACGATGTAAGCGGAGCCAGAAAGGCACTCCGCAGAGCCTCCAAGGAATTCCTCATGCGCAGCATTGAAATTGTAATCTCCGCCCTCGCACTCATCCTGGCCGCCCTCGCATTCCATGCCTGGCTTGCCTCGCGCGACGACCAAATCCGCCTCCAAGCCACTCTCGCCGCGCAGCAACAACTCCTCGACGCAGCCGACGCTCGCGAGCGCGATCGCGCCGCGACCTTGCAGGA
>JBGPZR010000454.1:0-2116 GCA_041493845.1 Terriglobia bacterium
CGCCGAAGCCGAGGAGTTAGGAGGCCATCATGCGCCGCTCTGCCTGCGCCGTTGCCATGGTCGCTGCGCTGTGCATGCCCTTTGCTTCCTCCGCACGCAACGCCCATGCTGCGCCGCAAAAAAAAGAGTACCTGACCCAGACCGAAGCGGACAAAATCCGTGACGCGGAGACGCCGGCCGAGCGCATCAGGATCTTCATCACCTTTGCCGAGGACCGCTTGAAAAAGTTTCAATACGAGCTTAGCCGGACTGTGCCGGAGCGGCGGCGCTCGGAGATTTTGAATGGCCTGCTGAATGCCTATGCAGGGTGCGTAGACGATGCGGCCGATCAGATCGCCATCGCGCGCGAGAAGCAGGCGGACATTCGCGCTGCGCTCAAACTCATGAAGTCCAAGGGGCAGCAATTTCTGGATGTCCTCGAAAAGCTGGACCAGGGCGGACCTGAGTTCGATATGTATAAGGACACGCTCGAAGACGCTGTGGAAGGCACCAAAGATGCGCTCGCGGATGTCGAAAAAGCCGAAAAGGAAATGGCGCCGCCACCCGTGAGAAGAAAGGCAGCATGAGGCGTGCGCACGAGCGCGGTCTGCTGGTTCCGGGCGGCGCACGCATCTTTCAGAGGATCTATACGCGGCTCGGCTGCGAGGGGCGTCCGCCGCACTTCATTGTGGAATACCATCCGTACGCGGATCTGACGCACACCATCCGTCTGCGGGAAGATACGGCGCATGTCAGGCTGTCGGACGTATTGCGTGGCGCGCCGCAAACAATATTCGAAGCCGCCGCTTCGATTCTGCTCGGTCGGCTGTATCGCCGTGGGGCGCCGGCGGAACTGCTCGCGACGTACCGCGAATTTTCCTACGCCCCGGCGACGCGCAGGAAGCTATTGCTGCTCCGCCAGCGCCGCGCCCGCAGAGCCGAGCATCGTCCGGCCGGCGCGCATCACGATCTGGGCCCGCTCTTCGCGCGGTTGAACCGGCGCTATTTTCAGAATTCGCTTCCCACGCCACGGCTGGGCTGGAGCAGCCGAGTGTGGCGCACACAGCTCGGCTGCTTTGACCCGGCGCTGCAGCAGATCGTGATCAACCGGCAGCTCGACGGATGCGGCGTTCCGGAATATGTCGTCGCCTACGTGCTGTATCACGAGATGCTGCACCTGAAGCATCCCATGCGTTTCGCGCGCTGCCGCAGGGAATCGCACTCACCGGAATTTCGGAGAGAGGAAAAGCGATTTGCTGATTATCAGCGTGCGATGAAATTCCTGAATCACTTCCCTGCCGCTTGATTTCGCGGCGCTAGATTTGCAGCACTACTGCCCAGAGAGCTTCTCGATTTTCTTGCGGACGTTCTTTGCATCAGGGGCGGTAGGGAAAACCTGGAGGTACTCCTTGTAGTATTTCAGAGCCTCTGCCTTGTCGCCTTTTTTCTCGTACGCTTCGCCAAGCAGAAGGCGCGGCTTGGCGAAATTCGGGCGGAGTTGAATCGCGTCCTTGAATCGGTCGATGGCCGCGTCCACGTTGCCTTTGTGCAAATAAAACATGCCGACTTCCAGATCTTTTTGCGCCGGATAGGGGTCGTACTTTTCGGCCGGCTGGCCTGACTTTTCTTCAGGTTTCCCACCCGGCTTTTCTCCGGACTTTTCATTGGACTTTACTTCAGGCTCCGCGTCGGGGTCCGGCAGATTCTTTTTTGAGCTCGACTCTTGCGTTGGATCTTCCGCTTTTTTCTGCTGGCCCTGCTTTTGTTGGGCTTGCTGTGCCCGCACGTAGGGAGCAGGAATTGCCAGCAATAGGCCGAACAGCACGATTTGGAGGGCGCTTCGCATCCATCCCGCCATGTAGTTAGGGTTTGATTCCGTTTGCTATCATGGGAGTTGTCCCCGGGCACAGCGCCGACGCGAGGGACAATCACCACGGACATTGTAACGCTACTCGATGGAACTCCGCGAAAAAGCCGGCAATCTCCCGCTGCAGCCCGGCGTGTATCTCTTCAAGGATGCCGGCGGCACGATCCTGTACGTGGGAAAGGCGCGCTTGCTGCGCGGCCGCGTGAAATCTTACTTTCTCGAATCCAGATGGCAGGACGCGAAGACCGGGTCTCTGGTGCGAGAGATTGC
>JBGPZR010000164.1:0-5495 GCA_041493845.1 Terriglobia bacterium
GGCAGCGTCCAGAGCGCCTCGCTCGTGAACCCGCGCGAGAAGTCCGGCAGGAACGTGAGTGGATCTGATGCGCCATTCGTCGCGCGCATCGCGTGAATTCTGGCGAGCATCGCGCCGGTGCCGCCGGCGGCCGCCACCGCGTAATACGCCACGGCGATCACGATGCTCATTTTCAGGACAAACTGGAAGAGGTCGGTCCAAAGCACGCCCCAGAGTCCGCCGAGCGCCGCGTAAATTCCGGTGAACGGGATCAGGAAGAAGATGCAAACTGCGAGCGCCTGGCCTTCGGTCCCGGAAAACGTCGAGCCAAACACATCGCTCAACTGCCGCGCGAAGGCCGTGAACAGCGGCCAGCCCGCCATCGTCGGACCCAGCGTGGTGGCCACAATACTGGTCATCGCCTTGGTCACCCAGCCGAGGATGAAGCAATTCATCAGCAGGCCGAGATAGACAGCGCGAAATCCACGCAGGAAAGCGGCAGGCTTGCCGCTGTAGCGCAGCTCGGCGAACTGAACATCGGTCATCAGTTCGGAGCGGCGCCACAAACGCGCGAACAGGAACACCGTCATCATTCCCGAGAGCAAACCCGCCCACCAGATCCAGTTGCCGGAAATCCCCTGCGTGTACACCAGGCCCGCGACCACCAGCGGCGTGTCCGCAGCAAACGTGGTCGCAACCATCGAGGTGCCCGCGAGCCACCAGGAAACGCGGCGGCCGGAGACGAAATAATCTTCGGTGCTTTTTGAAGAGCGGCGGCGGAAGTACAGCCCCATCACGAGCGTGACGGCGAGGTAGCCGAATATCGCAGCCCAGTCGAGCAGCGTCAGCTTCATGCGCGCACAATTTTCCGCGTCAACCTTTTTTGCATGTGGATGAAGTTATTGCACAGCTATGGCGCGGCGGCAAATCAAAATGGGCGAGCGCGTGAGATCAGCGATGCAGCGCACTCTTCGGAGTTTTCGCCTCGCTCGCTACCAGTATCCACGCCCGCCCGGCAATTTACTCCAGGGCTACATCAGCGGATCATCGTCCCGTACCACCAGAACGAAATCCAAGCGCTTCTTCGCGGTTTGCATCCTCCGGGCGCTATTGCGCCCGGAATTCAAGCGTGCGAAAATTGCCGTCATCAGCACGTCTGTGGCGATATCGTCTAAAGGTTAGGACGGAGCCCTCTCAAGGCTCAAATCCGGGTTCGAGTCCCGGTATCGCTACCAAACGCGCTCCGCGTGATCCCTGCCGACGCTATGACACCCCGCAGAAACCTTCGGCCCTTCGATCCCAGCGCAGGCGGGCTCTCCGGCTAATCGGTCAATGCGTGGTACTGAGCGGGCGTGAGCGGCACAACCGAGAGCCTTCCCTCGCGAATAAGCGGGGAGCCGGCGAAGAGTTTGTTGGATTTGATCTCGGCGAGCGAAGTCTGTTTGAGGAGTGCCTTTCCCGCGCGGATCTTGACGTGCGGGTTTTTGGGATCGGAGGCGTCGACGGAGATGGCGGTCGCTGTTCCCACTGCGCTCTTGCGGCTTCCCGTTTCGTAGATGACAAGTTGTGCGCCAGGTTTCATCTCCCGCAAGTGCTTCACTCCCGCCGGGCTCGTTACCCCATCCCACACCGTCGTTTTGTCGTGCTGCAGATCCGCGAACGAGTACTCGCTCGGTTCAGTCTTCAGAAGATAGTGGTCAGCCATGAGGGCGTGAATATAAGGCTTTGCTGGACCAAAAGGAAGCCTGCCGGGCAGAGGGAATTGTCGATGAACGCGGTTTGGACTTCAATTTTCAATCAAGGCAACTCACGAATTGCGCGGTCCTCGCCACCAGCGCGTGGGGTGTGTTAAATTGTTAAAGGGCAGAGAGCAACAACCAACCGAATGAATCGACCATTCTTCCGGCCTGCCGTTTGTCTGCTGGTGATTTCCTGCTGCATTTCCTGGGGCGCGGTTTCTTCGGGCGCGGGGCCAGACGTGTTGCTGGAGACCATGCAGCACGAGCTGCAGCGCGCCACTACGGCACTCTCGAAATCGAATCCTGCGCCCTACTACCTGAGCTACACCGCGACGGACATCGACGGCTTTGTAATCGTGGGCGCGAACGGCAGCCTGGTGGCCTCAAACGGCTTCCAGAGGCGGCAGGCGGACGTCATCATGCGCGTGGGGTCAGCGGCGCTCGACAATACGCACAGCCACAGCCGCTCGACGGGAATTCTCTCCGGCACGCTGCCGTTGAGCAACGATGCCGACGCGATCGCGCGCGTGCTGTGGCAATTGACCGACCGCGAGTACGAGCAGGCTGCCGCCGCGTTCCTGAAAGTGAAAACCAACACCGCGGTGCAATCCGAGGAAGAAGACAAATCGCCGGACTTTTCGCAGGAGGCGCCGCAGACTCATTTGGACGATGCGCGCGCGCAAGTGCCGCTCGACCACAAGGCGTGGGAAGGCCGCGTCCGGCGCGTGTCGGCGGAATTCCTGAAATATCCCGAGGTGTATTCCTCGGCGGTGGTGCTGCAGGTGGTGGGCACGCGCTCGTATCTGGCGACGAGCGAAAATACGGCGCTGATTCGGCCCGCGGCGACCAGCCGGCTGATTATTCAGGCGCAAACGCGCGCCGAAGATGGCATGGAATTGCTGCGCGTCGAATCGTTCCAAGCTACTTCAGCGGACCAGCTTCCTTCGGATTCTGCGCTCACTGCGAAGGTGGACAAAATCGCGGCAGACTTGAAAGCGTTGCGCGCGGCTCCTGCCGCCGAACCGTTTGCGGGGCCTGCGCTGCTTTCGGGCCGAGCCGCGGCTGTTTTTTTTCACGAAGTGCTTGGCCATCGCCTGGAAGGCCATCGCCAGCGCGACGAAACGGAAGGGCAAACGTTTACGAAAAAAGTGAACCAGCAGGTGCTGCCGCCATTCCTCACGGTGACCGATGACCCCACGATGAAAGAATTGAACGGCGAGCGCCTGGCCGGCTTCTACGATTTCGATGATGAGGGTGTGCCGGCAGCGCGGGTAAACGCTGTCGAAAGCGGGATCCTGAAGAATTTCCTGATGTCGCGGATGCCCATTACGAATTTCAGCCACTCGAACGGTCACGGGCGCCGCCAGCCGGGCCTGATGCCCACCGGGCGGCAGGGCAACCTGATCGTGACATCTACAAACACGGTGAAGGAATCCGAACTGCGCGTGAAATTCATCGAGCAAATCAAGAAAGCCAACAAGCCCTACGGGCTGTACTTCGAAGACATTCAGGGCGGATTCACGATTACTGGGCGCGCTCTGCCGCAAGCGTTTCAGGTGATTCCCGTGATGGTATGGCGCGTTTATCCCGACGGGCGGCCGGATGAACTGGTGCGCGGAGTGGACATCGTGGGGACGCCGCTGCTCTCGCTGAACAATATTATGGTCACGGGCGACACGCTGCAGGTGTTCAACGGAGTGTGCGGCGCGGAGTCCGGGCAAGTTCCCGTGGCTGCGGCGGCGCCGGCGATGCTCTTCTCCGAGATCGAAGTGCAGAAACGGCGGAAGGGAACCGACCGGCCGCCGCTGATGCCGCCGCCAGAATCCAACGGCGCTGCGCCGGCCTCGAGCGCGAAGGCCGCCGCACCGTCCGGACCTAAGCCATGAGCGCGAGGATCAAAAATTCGGCGCGTGCGCGCTTTTGTCCGCTCGGGGGAAAGAACGTGGCGGCGCTGCTTCTATTTATTTGCGCGATGCCTGCGGGAGCGCAGCAGAAAGCTGCAAAGACGGCATCCGCGTCTTCCGATCCCGTGCTGCAAGCGATGCGCGAAGAACTTGCGCGTTCGAAGTCGCAGCTCAAAATGGAGAATGTCCCCCCGCCTTACTACATCGAATATCGGGTGACGGATCTCGATTACTACGAAGCGGAAGCGGCATTTGGAGCGCTGCGGCAGGCGCAACGTTCGCGGGCTCGATCGGCACGCGTGGTGGTGCGTGTGGGCGACTACAAGCAGGACAGCTACTACGGTCCCGGCATGGGTACCGTGGACCTGGCTCCGCTCGACGACGATCCCATCGCGCTGCGGCGCCAATTGTGGCTCGCGACCGACCAGGCCTACAAGCAGGCGAGCGAAGCGCTGGCAAGCAAGAAAGCGGTGCTCAGCCGGTTCACGGCGGATCAGCCCTTCGACGATTTCGCGCATGCGCCGGCGCTGGAATCCATAGGCCCGCTGGCCAAATTGGAATTTGATCCCAGGCCGTGGAACGAAATGCTGCAAAAGGCCACGGCGCTCTTCCGCACCGATCCGAAAATCCAATCGCTGACGGCCAGCGTGCGATTCCGCGCGCAAAACCTGTATTTCGTGAATTCGGAGGGAACGATTACGCGCCAGGGCCATACAGCGTATCTCGCGGTGATGGCCGGTACGACACAGGCGGCGGACGGCATGCATCTTGACCGTTCGCCTTATTACTCCGCAGGAAGCCTGAGCGAATTGCCCACGCCGGAAAAATTTCAGGCGGATATGGCTGCCATGCTTGCGACGCTGAAAGAGCTGCGCGAAGCCCCGCAGGTGGAGGAGGAATATCGCGGGCCCGTGCTCTTCTCCTCGGATGCGGCGAGCGACATTTTCAGCGGGATGATCGGCGGAAATGTGCTCGGGCGGCGCCCCAAGCCGGGGGAATCCGCGCGCACCGAGGGTGATTTCGCTTCCAGCTACAAGAGCCGCGTGCTTCCCACATTCCTGACCGTGATCGACGACCCCACGCTGAAAATGTTCAATGGGAAAACCTTGATCGGCGGCTATGAAATTGATGATGAAGGCGTGCGCGCGGCCACTGTCCCCGTGGTTCAGAACGGCGAGCTGGTGAATTATCTTATGGGGCGCGAGCCGATTCGCGATTTTCCCGCTTCCAATGGGCACGGACGCGCAGGACCCGGCCAGCCGCCGGTCCCAAGCGTTGGGATTCTGCTCGTGCAATCGAAGCAGGCCATGCCGCCCGAGGAGCTGAAGAAAAAATTGATCGAGATTTGCCGGCAGGAAGGGAAACCCTACGGCTACTTTGTCGACACGCTTTCCGGATACAATCCGCGGCTGCTCTATCGCGTGTATGAAAAGGACGGGCGCCAGGAGTTGGTGCGAGGCGCCGTGTTCAATGAGCTGGACCCGCGCACGCTGCGCAACGACCTGGTGGCCGTCGGCAACGATCCGCTGGTGAGCAACCGGGAAGCGCAAATTCCCACGACGGTTATCGCGCCTTCGATTTTGTTCGACGAGCTGGAGGTGAAGCGCACCGACGCCAAGAACGCCAAGCTGCCTGAGTATCCTCCGCCTGATCTCACGCCGGCCCATTAGACAGGCGCGAAGCGGCTTCTCAACCTGAACTACTTTTGGTTCACCTGCCGGCGAGAAATTCCTCTACGGCCTGCACGAAGGCGTCCGGCTTTTCGGCTGAGTAGAAAAGCATGGTGAAATACTCGTGCAACTCCACGTCGGTCGCTTTCCTCCTGGGTTGGATGAAATGCGCATCCGAGTCTGATTTCCCATGGCTCTTAGAC
>JBGPZR010000067.1:0-8246 GCA_041493845.1 Terriglobia bacterium
AATCGCCCGAAAAACTGAAGCGCTCGCTGCTCTTTGTCTTCGTCACCGGCGAAGAAAAAGGTCTGCTGGGCTCGAAATATTTCACCGCGCATCCCACCGTCCCGTCGAATTCGATGGTCGCGAACATTAATATCGATATGTTCTTGCCCATCGTCCCGTTGAAAGTGCTCACCGTGCTGGGACTGCAGGAATCGGACCTGGGCGACATCGTGACGGAAGTCGCCAAAGCGCGCGGCATTCGCGTGCAGCCCGACCCCGAGCCGGTGAGGAATTCGTTTATCCGCAGCGATCAGTACAATTTCATCCGGCACGGAATTCCCGCGCTGGCCATGAAGGTCGGTTACGATCCAGGCTCGCCCGAGCAAAAACTTTTCAAAGATTGGCTCACGCAGCGTTACCACGCGCCGTCGGACGATCTCGATCAACCGATCGACCTGACCGCCGCCGCCGGATATGAAGAAATCATCCGCGCGCTGATGGTCGCCATCGCGAACGACCCCACCCGCCCGCAGTGGAAGCAGGACAGCTTCTTCCGCCGCTACGCCACCGCGGCAGGGAACTAGTAAAAGGCGATGACGCGATGACCTTCGCGAATGCCAATCATTGCGGGGGTCATCGCCGGGGGCATCGCGATGCTCAGCGCATGACGCGAGCGGTCAATATTCTGGTCGTAGGTATTCTTCGTGCAGCGCTTGTCGCAGCGATCTCGACGGCGGGCGCTGGAATTCTTCCCGCAGAAACTGCTCGCGCAAAAAATAAAACCGCTGCGGCTTCGCGCGACTGCGGCCACGGCGTATCTTTGCGGCTCACTTCGCCGGCGGCCTCGCAGGGCAGCCTGCTCGAAGCGGAAGTGCGCAGCGCGATGCCACTCGCGGGCCTCAAAGCCGGGTGGGCAGGACACGAACTCCCGTTGTGGCCGGACGCCACGCGCAAAAATCTCCAACGCGCGCTCTTGGGCGTGGATCTCGAGCAAGCGCCCGGAAAATACGATCTGAAATTAACCGCGCAATTGGCCGGCAGCGAACCGTTCGCATGCAGCGTGGCCGTGTCCGTGAAGGCCGGCAAATTCGCCATCGAGAAGCTGACTGTCGCAAAGCAATTCGCCGAGCCGAATCCCGAGGAAGTCGCGCGCGCAAACCAGGAGCGCCAGCATCTGCGGGAAATCTTTGGGACGGTAACTCCAGAGCGATTCTGGCGGGGTGCGTTTCGCATGCCGCTCGATGGCGCTCGGAATGCAAAGAACTTCGGGCGGCGCCGCGTCTTGAACGGCGAGCCGGGTTCGCCGCACAGCGGCGTGGATCTTCCCGCCGCCGCCGGCACGCCAATCCGCGCAGCCCAGCGCGGCCGCGTGGTGCTGGCCGAAGAATTGTTTTTCTCCGGCAACACGGTAGTGATTGACCACGGCCTGGGCGTGTACACGTTTTACGGACACATGGAATCACTCGCCGTCGCCGCCGGTGATGCGGTGGGAAAAGGGGCGCTGCTGGGAAAAGTGGGCGCGACGGGACGCGTCACCGGACCGCACCTGCATTGGGGTCTCACGGTGAATCAGGCGCGCGTGAATCCGCTCGGGATTTTGTCGCTGCCGCTTTCTTAGGACGCGCTGAATTTTTCGTGCTAGTGAAACGCCGCGCCGAGCAAATCAATCATCAGGCGCACCGCCGTTTGCGCCGTGCGGCCGCTCGGATCGCGGTACGGATTCACTTCGACAACATCGAAGCCCACCAGATGTCCTTTGGTCGCGACTCCCATCAGCAGTTCGTCAATCTCCGCAAAGCTGAGCCCGCCCGGTTCGAGCGTTCCCGTGCCGGGCGCAAGCGTTGGATCCATCACGTCCACATCGAACGAGATGTAGATGTCGCCGAGCTGCAGGATCTGCGCGAGCGCCCATTCGACGCCGCGGCGGTGGATTTGCTCGGAGGTAGTGATCGAGGTGTGAAGCTTGCGGGCATTGCCGACCGATTCCGGGTCGTTGGCCAGCCCGCGCATGCCGATCTGGATGATGTTCTTGACATGAGGAAGCTGCGCGACGCGGTTCACCCACGAAGCGTGATCGAGATTCCCGGGCGCGCCGTTCCAGGTGTCGAGGTGCGCGTCGAAATGAATCACGGTCAGCGGAGTGCTGTAGGCGCGGACAACGGGAAACGTGATGCTGTGGTCGCCGCCGAGAACGATCGGAAACGCTTTCTTCGATAGGATGGTGCGCACCGCGCTGGTGATCTTGTCTCCCGTCTGCGCCGGGACGGTAGGGAAGACTTCAATGTCGCCAACATCCGCCCAGTGCTTGCCTTTGAGGACGGTGCGATCGCCATCAATGTAGTAAAAGCCCTCGGTCAGATCGTGATTGTATTCCTGAGAGCTTTCGCGCAGGTCGCGCGGGCCGTAGCGCTCGCCGGGCTGGCCCCACGTGCCTTCGTCGAAGGGCACGCCCAGCACCGCGAAGTCAGCGTGCAGTTCTTTCAGGTCCGTGACGTAAGGCGCGCCAAGAAACGTGCGCACTCCGACAAACGTGGGCACGGCTTGAGCCTGCAGGTTCGGCGCGCAGAGAAGCGCAGCAAGAGTTGCGAGCGTTGCCGGCAATCGTTTCATCATGATGGCGCCTCCAAGATTGGAAAGATTGTTGAACCGCCGGGCGATTGTAATTCCTATCCAGGATGGCGCGAACAGGTTTCTGTTCGAGCCGCAAGCCCCTTTTCTGCGGGGCGCTTTCCGACGAGCGAAGGAAACTCTGAGTTCTGCGTACTTTTACGTATTGACGGCTCTCCATCGTGGGCAGATAGTGAGCGTGTCCCAGCTCCCGGGACATTGGTGTACCAAAACTAATTGCAGTTGGCTCAGCAGCGCTCGAGCCGCCCAAGCCAAACGCGAGAAAGACGTTCTCGTTTTTGGCGGAGGGCCTAATGACCACGGGGAAGTACCTTGTCTGCATTCTGGGCCTGGCTGGGTGTGCATCCCTTCTGACCTCACGAAACCAGCCGGCGCCGCGCGTGAAATTGCCTGCAGGAATTGCCGCAGTATCCAAGAGTTCGAATACCGAGACGCTTGCGCGCCCAACTGTGGCTACGACTGCAGGAAATCGCTTGCAGGCTCCATTCGCAACGACGGCGGCAAGCGGCAGGGCTGCGCCGATGTCACTCCCGATCACGCTGGAGGAAAACGTCGGGCAAGCAGAGAAGCGTGTCGCCTTCCTGGGAAGAGGCAAGGGAATGACGGCGCTAGTGACACGGACCGGGATTGAAGTGTTTGTGGGCGCGCGTGCGGGTGAGAAGGGAACTGGCGGAATGGTCAAATTGCGATTCGTTGAGGTGCCAACAGGGTCGCGGTCATCCAGTCGCGCCAGCAGAGAATTTGTGTGGCGAGGCAAGCAGAGACTCCGCGGTGAAAGCAACTACTTCCTGGGAAGCGATGCGCGGCGCTGGCGCACACACGTGGCGCATTACGAACGAGCCGAGGCGCGAGATATTGTTCCCGGCGTGGGAATCGCCGTCTACGGAAATGAAGAAGGGATTGAATACGATCTGCGGCTTGCGCCGGGCACGGATGTAGATCGGCTGCGTGTCGAGGTTTCGGGCGCAGATGGAATCCGATTGGATCCTGAGGGGAATCTGGTGATGGTTGTGGCTGACAGGCCGGTCATGATGCGGAAACCAGCGATATTTGTGGAGCACGTGACAATGCCTGTGCGAGGAGGAAAAAATGGCGGCAGTATGCTAGCCGCTCGAGAGCAGGTGGATGGTGGTTATGTACTCGAAGCAGATGGGTCCTTGGGATTCCGAGTGGGCCCGCATGATTCCAATGCGACCCTGGTGCTCGATCCCTCGCTCTCCGTGTCCTATGCAACGTTTCTCGGCGGCGCGGGAGAAGACAGCGCCAACAGCATAGCGCTCGATTCAACGGAAAAAGTGTATGTCGGTGGGACCACTACTTCGGCGACGACATTCCCAGAGCCGGACGGAAAACAGAATGGCCCCGGTGGCGGCGCCACGGATTTCTTCATAGCCAAGATTGATCCAGCCACGAGCGGCGCAAATTCACTTGTGTACCTCACATTCCTGGGCGGGAGCGGAGACGAGGCCGGCGGCCAGATCGCCGTGGATGGGTCGGGGAATGTGGCGATCATGGGGACGACTACGTCCACAGATTTTCCCGTGACGGATGCGAGCAAACGCACCAGCGGCTCGAATGACCTGGCCATCAGCGAGATTGGGCCCTCCGGATCCTCCCTGATTTTCTCGACCCTGCTCGGCGGCAGCGGCGCAGAAGCCACGCAAAATGCGGGCGGGATTGCATTCGACAAGTCAGCAAATATCTTCATCGCCTCGGATACTACGTCGAGCGATCTGACCGCGACGCCCGGCGCATTCCACGCGGCCTACGGCGGCGGAACCAGCGACGGGCTTCTCGCCGTCTTCCGCCCCAGCGCGACACCGCCGACACCGCACCTGAAATATTGCACCTACCTGGGCATCAATGCTCAGGTGGGCGTCGGCGGCGTTGCAGTGGACGGAGGCGGCAATGCATATATAGCTGGCTTTACGTCCAATCCGGGCGCGAGCTTCCTGGCGTTGAATGGATTTCAAAGTGTGTATGGGGGCGGTCCGTCCGATGGATTCCTGATGAAGATACGGCCGTCCGGAACAGGCGCCGGGGATCTTGCCTACGGCACTTTTCTCGGGGGCGCGGCCCTCGACAAGGCCCTCGCCGTCACGGTCGGTACGGCCATGCCTGCGACGGCTTACGTGACGGGCGCGACAGCCTCAAAAAATTTCCCGATGAATGGGACAAATGCAGGACCCCAGACCAGCCTGAAGGGAACTGTGAACGCATTTTTCGCAGCGGTCGCGCAAGATGCCACCACAGTGACGTCGTTAATTTATTCGACGTACTTGGGGGGCAGCCAATCCGACCAGGGACAGAGCGTGGCGGTAACTGCTGGGAACGCCGCTTACGTGGCAGGGAAGACGACCTCGTACGACTTCCCGTGGCTGGGCAATTTCCAACCCTTCAATGGAGATGAGGACGCCTTTATTGCCAAGCTTGACCCAACCGCGGCAGGAGTCGCGTCTCTCATTTATGCCTCACCGCTCGGTGGAACAGCGCCAGCCGGCGTCACGGCCGTGGCAGAAGGGAACGCGATCGTGGCGGACTCGACCGGACACCTCTACCTGGCAGGCAGAACCACGGCGGCGGACTTCCCTCGCGCAGGCAATCCCGGGAACGGAATTCAACCGACCTGCGCGAGTTGCCAGACGTCGCAGCCTGCAGCAGACGCATTTGTCGTCGCGATTCAAGAGAGCGGACTGGCTGCCCCCAGCGTGTCATTCACAGCGCCAAGAATTAATTTTGAATCCCAGCTCATCGGAGCGCAGAACATCCCACCACTGTTTGCCGGCGTGGTGAACACCGGCAACGCGCCGTTGAACGTCGCAAGTCTCGACATCATCGGGCCTAACGCTTCCGATTTTGCGCTGGTCTTGACGGAAGCATGCATGACCGCGCCGATCCCGCCCGGGCCTGCCTGCTCGTTCGAGGTGAGCTTCGCGCCGTCCACGGGCGGACCCGAAAAGGCGTTCCTCACTTTCACAGATGACGGTCCGGCGAGCCCACAGGTTTTAGAAGTTGTGGGCATCGGGAAGGGGCCACTCGCGGTGCCGTCGCCCGCGAGCTTGTCTTTTGGCAACCAGCCGGTGGGCACAATGAGCGCCCCCCAGTTTCCGCGACTGACGAATCTCGGCAACCAGGGGCTGAATATTACGGTTTTCGGACACGGAGGGACGGGTATTGTCCAATTCACGGTGATGGATGACCCATCGTGCCACGTTGGCCCAATGTTTACGCTTGCGCCCGGAAGCAGCTGCACATTTACAGTAACCTTCGTGCCGAAGGCCGTAGGTCAATTTCAAGCTGAAATTGACGTGTTCGATGACTCGGGCAACGTGCCAGGCGCAGAACAGGTGATCCCGCTGACCGGGACGGGAACCTCTCCAGCGCCCATTGTGAATCTGCTCCCTGCGCAACTCCTATTCGGAACTCAGGCGGCTGGGACGGTGAGCGCGGGGCAGACGGTCGCGTTGAAAAATTCAGGCAGCGCCGCTCTGACACTTACCGGTGTCGGATTCACCGGGAACGACGCGGGAAGTTTCGGAATTGTGGCAGCCGGGCCTAGTCCGTGTCCCATTGCAGATGGAACGCTCGCCATCGCGGCGTCCTGCACGGTAGCAGTTGACTTTGCGCCACAATCCGGCGGAACGAAGAGCGCGAGTCTGAGTTTCACCGACAATGCGCCGGGTAGTCCGCAGACTGTCCCCATCAAGGGCGATGCGATCGCGCCGGTGATTCAGATTTCGCCCGGGAGCTTGAACTTTGCAGTTGAAACTGTGGGGATGACTAGCGCCGCACAAACCGTGACCCTGTCGAACACTGGAGACGGGCCGCTGGCAATCACCAACATTAGTCTGACCGGTGCAAGCCCGGCTGATTTCAAACAGACTAATAATTGTCCGCCATCGCTCGGCAATGGCAATGCCTGCAGCTTGAGTGTGACGTTCACGCCGACGGCTCCGGGGAACCGCAGCGCGTCCATCAACATCGTGGACAACGCACCCGGGAGTCCTCACGCGGTGCCGCTGACGGGCGTCGGGGCTCTCCCCGGCGTCTCAATCGCTCCCACAACCATCGATTTCGCCGCGCAACTGGTCGGAACATCGAGCTCACCTGTGAATATCACTGTGAAAAACGCCGGTACAGGCTTGCTCGTCATCAGCAAGATTTCATTCACTGGGGCCAATGCTGCGGAGTTCACGGAGACGAAAGACACTTGTTCGGTGACCATCAACCCAAATGATTCATGCACAATTCCGGTGGTGTTTGACCCTGCAACCATCGGATCGAAGACCGCGGTGCTCACGCTGGCCGATAATGCACCCGGCAGCCCTCAGTCGGTCGCGGTCAGTGGCACGGCCATGGATTTCTCGATCGGGCCAGCGAATGGGGGACCCATGTCCGCCACCGTGAAAGCGGGGGATCCGGCTACCTACCAATTGCAGGTGATGTCTCAGAACGGTTTTGCCGGAACGGTCAGCTTCTCGCAGTGCGAGGGGAATCCACCAGCGAGCACCTGCAATGTTGCGCCAACAATGGTGACGGTGGCCGCGAATTCAACCTCAGCATTCCAGGTCAACGTCACAACCACTGCGCAATCTCTTACCACCCCGCGAACAACATTCCCACTGGGCTCACCCAGGCGAATACCCCTTGCACGATTGGTCCCGGCAGGGTCTCTGCTGTTGTTCTGGACGGCAATCCTCGCGCTGTTCGGGCTGGCACCTCTCAGGTTGGCAGCGCGCTGCAGCGGACGACGGGGCCGATTAGGCGTGGTGAACCCTGTCCACGCCGCGTTGGTGTGGATATTGCTTGCCGGCACACTGGTCTCCTGCGGAGGAAGTGGGACGGGAGCAGTTGGAAATTCCGGAACGCCCGCTGGCACCTCAACCTTGACCGTAACCGCGACCGTAACCGCCGGTTCGAGCAAGAGAGAACAAATCATCCCCCTCACCCTGACGGTCCTTCCTACAACTCACTAACGGAACCACGGTTCATATGCAGAAGCGAGGTAATCGGTGGTGGAGAAGCTGCACCTGGGCGCATTCCGCAACGAGTACGGCGAGGAAGGCGGTCCGGCGTACGCGCCGGAGATGCTGGTTTCGGTTTGGCTGTACGCCTACGCGCTGAGCGTGACCAGTTCGCGCCGGCTGGAGCAGCGAATTCGCGAGGATTTGGCGTTTCGCTATCTGGCGGGCGGGGCGACACCGGATCACTGGACACTGAACGCGTTCCGGCGGCGGCATGAGAAGGGGCTGAACGATCTGTTCACGCAAGTGGTGGAACTGGCGCGGAAAGCGAAACTGGGCAAGCTGGGCCACGTGGCCATTGATTCGACACCCATCGCGGCGAACGCTTCGCGGAACCGGATCGATACTGAACAGGCCTTGCGGGATGCGCGGGCGCGCGTCCGGCGGGACATTCGCCGCTGGCAGCGGCAGTGCGACCGGGAAGATCCGAACGAAGGGGCGGGGGTAGAAGTGGGCGGCGAAGTGATGGTGCGGCTGGAAGAGCAACTCGCAGAGATTCCCGAACGGTTGGAGCGGCTGCACAAAGCGGGGTTGAAGAAGCTTTCGCGGACCGATCCGGACAGCCGTTTTTTGCGGCAGCGGGGCGGATTCACACTGGGCTACACGGCGACGTTG
>JBGPZR010000245.1:0-4273 GCA_041493845.1 Terriglobia bacterium
GCCGTGCGCCCTTCGAGCAAACGGTCCAGCGCGTCGCGAATCAGCAATTCTGTTTTCGTGTCGACGCTGGAGGTGGCTTCATCCAAAATCATGAAGCGCGGGTTGTGCGCCAGCGCGCGCGCAAAGCTGATGAGCTGACGCTGCCCCACGGAGAATGTTGCACCGCGCTCCGTTACTTGTGTATCCACGCCCTGCTGCAGAGAACTGACAAATTCAGCCAATCCAACTTCGCGTAGCGCGCGCTCCACTGCCGCGCGGTCAATTTCCGGCGTGCTCAGGCGCACATTCGTATCCAGCGTGCCCGAAAAGAGGAACGGATCCTGCAGCACAATGCCGAAATGCCGCCGCAAATCGCTCAGCGCGTATTCGCGGACATCCCGCCCGTCGAGCAATATCTGCCCGCGCTGGATATCGTAGAAGCGCAGCAGGAGCTGGATGATCGTCGTTTTCCCCGCGCCTGTGTGCCCGACAATCGCCAGCGTCTGCCCGGGCTCGACGCGAAAAGAGACGTCGCGCAGTACCCAGTCTTCTTCCTTCGGCGTTGCGCCGCCATGATATGCGAACCACACGTTGCGGAATTCGATTTCGCCGCGCGGTGCAGGCAGCGAACGAACCCGCTCGGGCGATACGATCGTCACCGGCTCATCCAGCAACTTGAAAATGCGCTCCGAAGCGGCCATGGCGCTCTGCAGGATATTGAATTTTTCGCTCAGGTCCTGAATGGGCCGGAAGAAGCGCTGCGCGTATTGCATGAAGGCAATCAGCACGCCGATGCCAATGCTCCCGGCGATCACTCGAATCCCGCCGACCCAGTAAAGCAGCGCCACGCCGGCCATGCTGAGGAATTCGACCGCGGGGTAGAAGAACGCAAACGCTTCGATGGCGTCTTTGTAGGCATCCATGTGCACTTGGTTTAGTTCTGCGAATCGCTGGCGCGATTTGCGCTCGCGATTAAAGAGCTGAACGACGGCCATTCCGCTGATGTGCTCCTGAAGGAAAGCGTTGATGTGCGCAATGGCTGTACGGATACGGCGGTTAGCGTCGCGCACTTTGTTCCGGAAGAAATAGGTAATCAAGATCATTACTGGTAGAGGCGAGAGGGCCGCGAGCGCAAGCCGCCAGTTCGTGGCAAGGAGCACGATGGCCATGGAGAACAAAAGCACGAAATCGTTGAGCATGACCACCACGCCGGCAGCGAATAGATCGTTGAGCGCGTCCACATCGGTGGTCGTGCGCGTGACCAGGCGCCCCACCGGTGCGCGATCATAGAAGCTCATTGGCAGGCGCTGCAGGTGCTCGAAGATTTCTTTCCGCAGGTCGTACATGGTTTCCTGGCCCACCCACTGCATGATGCGCACCTGGATATACTGAAGCCCGAATCCGGCAAGGATCGAGCCCGCGTACGCTACCACGACCCAGGCGAGGCCCCGCAGAGCGGTCTGTTCAGGAATCGAATGGTCAAACCCGGGGATTATGAATTTGTCGATGGCCACGTAGAAAAGATACGGCCCGGCGAGCTCCATCGCGGTGACGCCCAGCGTGTTCGAGACGGCGAGAGCGACCTGCCAGCGGTACGGGCGCATGTATTTCAGCAGCCGCCGCGTGAGCTGCGAATCGTAGAGCTTGCCTAGCTTCTCTTCTTCTCGGAAATCGCTCATTCGCGTGCCAGCTCTTCTTCGAGCAATTGTTTCAGGTGCAGATCGGCGTAGTAGCCGCCGAGCGCGAGGAGTTCTTCATGTGTGCCGCGCTCGATGATGCGGCCTTCCCGCAGCACAATAATCAGATCGGCGCTCTTCACCGTCGAAACGCGGTGCGAGATCAGCACGGTCGTGCGTTCGCGCATCACCTCGCGCAGCCGCCGCAGGATGCGTTCTTCCGTGTCTGTGTCCACGCTCGAGAGGGCATCATCCAGAATGAGAATCTTTGGCTGGCGCACAATGGCGCGCGCGAGTGCCGTCCGCTGTTTCTGGCCGCCCGAAAGCGTGATGCCACGCTCACCCACCATCGTGTCGTAGCGCTTCGGGAAGCTTTGAATTTCGCCGGAGATGCTGGCGATTTCGGCGGCCTCGAAAACCTGTTCTTCCACCGCATCGCTTACGCCGAAGGCAATGTTTTCGCGAAGCGTATCGCTGAAGAGAAATGTGTCCTGCGGCACGTAGCCGATGGCCCGGCGCAACTCCGTGAGCGGATACTCTCGAATCGAACGGCCGTCGAGCAGCAGCGCGCCGGGCGGCGCCTCCCACAGCCGCGCGATCAATGCCGCGAGTGTGGATTTTCCGCTTCCCGTTGGGCCGACAATGGCGAGCGTCGAGCCGGCCGGTATGCGCAGGTTGATATCGTGCAGCACCGGCACGCCCGCAGCGCCGTTCGAGGCCGTCGGATACGTGAACGTCAAATGGCGGAATTCAATTTCACCGCGAATCCTGGATTCCGTGGCGGTTGTTTCCGGCGAGCCGCCGTCGCGCGGCTGCGGTCTGGTCGCTGGCGCCTGCCGGGAAGGTGCGTTCGCGTCATTGATACCGGCCTCGGCCGTCAGAATGTAGTTCAAGCGGCCCATGGAAGCGGCGCCGCGCTGAAATATACTCGTCACCCACCCGAGCGCGATCATCGGCCACACGAGCTGGACGAGGAAGGAAAAAAACGCCCAGAGCGTGCCGACCGAAATCACGTGGCTGATTACGCTGCGTCCCCCTTCCCACAGGAGGATCATGAAAGTGACGCCGATCAGCGCCTGCAGGAACGGAAAGAACAGGCTCCACGTGCTGATGAGCCGGATATTGCGGTTCACGTATTCGCGATTCGCCTCATCGAACTTGGCAATTTCCGGTTTCTCCTGCGCGTAGGCTCGAATCACGCGCACACCGGTCAGATTTTCCTGCGCGCGCGTTGAAAGAATTCCCAGCGCCGCCTGAATCTGCTCGGAGAGCCGGTGGATCACTTCGCCGAAGTAGCGGACAGCGATGGCGACGATGGGAACGGGCAGAAGCACCCACAGCGTCAAGGCAGGCGAGAGTTCGATCATGAAAAAAATGGCAAAAATCATCGTGGAAATAGTCGTCGCGCTGTACATGATCCCCGGCCCGAGCACCATGCGCACGGCGTTGAGATCGTTCGTGGCCCGCGACATCAGGTCGCCGGTGCGATTGCGCACGTAGAATTCGGGCTCGAGCCGCACCAGCCGCGCCAGCATGTCGTTCCGCAAATCGAACTCAATCTCGCGCGAGACCCCGATCAGAATCGATCGGGTCCAGTACGAGAGGATTCCTTTCACAAGCATGACGGCGACGAGGATCGCGCAATATAAACCGAGCGCGTGGCGGCTCTGGGGCACGTAGAGTGCGAACAGAGGATGGAGGATTGCGCGCGGCGTGCCGGAGAGCGTCGAGAGCGCAAGAGGGGAACCCTTTAGCAAGTCCGTGATCACGCCAATAATCAATTGAGGCAACGCACCAACGATGGCCATCAACGTGGTGGTCACAAGCCCCAGCGCGGTCATTCCCTTATAGCGCCGGACGTAGGGAAGCAGCGTCTTCAGATGATCCCAGCCGGAGGACTCGCGCGCGGGGCGAGAAGCTGCGGTAACGGGTTGGGCGATCGCGCTCATTCGTGCAATTGGGATTGCGGCGTGCCCAGGGCGGGCACCTCGCCGAGAAATTGTTCGTAGTTGCGGTCAAGCGATTGGTAGCGCTTCACCTGCGGATTCCAGCGCACGCCGATCGTTTGGATGTAGCCGCCCACCGGCTTCGCGATCGGCGTGAAATACATCTGCAGCCCCTTCTGCGCGTCCTGCTCGTACTGCAGCCGCCAGCCGGCGACAGGCGAGAGCGGTGTCCCGCCCATGAACCCGTGCGCATTTTTCAGATGCCCGTCGCAGCGAAAGATTTCTTTCCAGGTACCGTCGTCGTTTTCGATCACCGCCACGCGCATCGCGGCGATTCCTGCGATTGCTGTCTCCGGTGTGGACTTCACGCGATTCACCGCCAGAATTTGCTGGTGCCCATTCTTTGCCAGGTCGCCGAATACGAGCACGTCAGTATCAGCTCCCAGCGCCGCGTCCGCCGCAGCTTGAATGTCCGCCGGGATTGCAGGCGCCACTGGACCTGCCGCCGTCGCCTCTTGCTTCGCAGGCGTCGAAGAGGAGCCTGAGCAGGATACGCAGGCGATTGCTGCAATGACTGCCGTCGCGATGAGTGCGATTTTTTTCATCAACACAGCAGCATAATTGTAGCCGCTCGGCACCCCTCACGGAAGGGCTCTCCGATTCAGCCTTTCC
>JBGPZR010000250.1:0-4186 GCA_041493845.1 Terriglobia bacterium
CAAGTGCGTTGCGGTTCACGCGCGTGCGCGAAAATTGAGCTGCCTTCTGCGTCATGGTCACGTGCTTCGGCCGCCCGTCGTGGAATGTCAGTTCCACAGGGAGGATTCCCGCGCCAGTCGGCTGCAGCACGTGCACAAGCCCTTCGGACGCGGGCACCACGCCTAATTCAGCGAGCAGGAACCACGTTCCAATCACCGGATGTCCGGCGAAGGGCAGTTCGCGCGTGGTGGTGAAGATGCGCAGGCGCGCGAGCGCGCGATCGTTGGTGGGGCGCTGAACGAAAACCGTTTCGCAGAGATTCATCTCGCGCGCGATCGCTTGCATTGTGGCGGTGGGAATGCCATCGCCGTCGGTGACTACCGCCAGCGGATTACCCGCAAATCTCTTGGTGGTAAATACGTCGAGTGTGTAGAGCCGCCGCTTCATGTCTTTGTCTTTCCTGCCCGCGTGGCGGGCCGGGTGAAGTTGATTTCTGAACCGGCTACAGTTCTAGCATGGCCGGCTCATTCTGAGCATCAGAGCCGTGGAGCGCGGCGGTGGGTTCGATCAGGACAATATGGACCCCTTGTTCGGGGCCCGCGTGGATTGGTTAGAGTTCGCGAACGAGCTTGGTCACTTCGTCGAGGACGCGCTTCGTCGTCGCCGCTCGCGTCGTCTCAGCATAAATCCGCAACATCGGCTCGGTGCCCGAAGCGCGCGCCATCACCCAGCCCGCGTCCCCCAGATACACTTTGATGCCGTCCAGGTGTTCGCGGCGAGTGATGGGCCAGTCCAGCAGCCGGTTGAATTTTCCGTTGGCGAAATGGCGCAGCGCTTTTTCCTTCTGGCCGGGTTTGAGCGTTAGATCCACCCGGCCGTAATGATGCTCGCCGAATTCGCGCTCGAGCATGGCCACCAGTTCGCCCAGCCGCTTGCCGTGCCAGGCCATCACTTCTGCCAGCAGCAGGGCATTCACGGTTGCGTCGCGCTCGGGCAGATGCAGCTTCGTGCCGATCCCGCCGCTTTCTTCGCCGCCGATCAGGATGTCGCCTTCGAGCATGCGGTCGCAGATGTATTTGAAGCCGATGGGCGTCTCCCAGACTTTGCGGCCGAATTTCGCGGCAATCTTGTCAACCATTTTCGTGGTAGAAAAAGTCTTGGCCACGTCGCCGGCTATCTTGCGCGTTCCGGCCAAATGCCAGAGCAGGATCGAAAAAATCTGGTGCGGTGTAATGAACGTGCCGTCGCGGTCCATCGCGCCGATGCGGTCGGCGTCGCCATCGAATGCAAAGCCCGCGTCGTATTTTCCCTCGCGCACGGCGTGGCGCAGCGCTTCCACGTGCGGCTCGATTGGCTCCGGGTTCACACCGCCGAACAGCGGGTCGCGCGTCCCGCGTATTTCGTCGCACTCGACGCCGTGGCGCTTGAACAAATCGCGCAGCAGCCCCCGGCCTGCTCCGTGCATGGGATCTACAAGAAATCGCATCTTCGCCGCGCGCAGGCGGTCCCAATCCACCAGGCCGGCGAGCGTTTCGAGATAAGGCGTGCGTACGTCGAGCGACTGGATTAAATCTTTGCGCGGCGGGAGTGCGGGAACCCCATCGCGCAGCACTTTTTCGAGCTCGGCTTCAATCTGCGCCACAATCGCTAGCGAGGCGGAGCTGCCGTAGCTCGCTTTGAATTTGATTCCGTTCCAGCGGTAGGGATTGTGGCTCGCGGTGATCTGAATTCCGCCGGCCGCACCACGCAGGCGCACCAGCAGCGAAAGTGCCGGCGTGGGGCAGGCATCCGTCGCCAGCCATACGGGCGTGCCGGTGGCCGAAACAGCTTCCGCAGCCACGCGCGCAAATCGCTCGGAGCCAAACCGCGTGTCGTATCCGACCAGCACGCCGCTCCCGGGCTTTTCCGCACGCACCACGTAACGCGCGATCGCGTGCGCCACTTTACGCACGTTCTCGTGCGTAAAATCTTCGGCGATCACGCCGCGCCATCCGTCGGTGCCGAACTTTATTTGACTCACGGCTCAGCAGTATAAGCGATGGCTTAATCGGGGAGAAGGCTTCGCTTCCAATTGTGCTCTTGCTAGTCGCCCAGAAACTTCAAGTCGAGATGTTCGCCCGCTTTGCAGCGGACGGCCATTTCTTCGATGGTGCGATGCAGGTCTCAGCGTCGCCCCGCGCAGCTAGAGCAATTCCTTCTTCTGCTTTTGTTCGAGCCACCGGACAATTTTGCCCACGTCCTGCGAGCGGTCGCGGGAGCATAGCAGGATGGCGTCGCCCGTTTCCACCAGGACGAGGTTGCGGACGCCGAGGGCGGCGACTAATTTCTTCGGGCTCCAGAAATAATTCCCCTCAGCATCTAGCGCAACAAACGGCCCGGCGGAAACATTTGCGCCCGGTTTCGGAGCCAGCAGTTCGTACACCGAAGCCCACGAGCCCAGGTCGCTCCAGCCGACTCGCGCGGGGATCACGGAAACACGGCAGGGCCTCGAAACGCGCGTCGCCGGCTCCATCACCGCAAAATCCACGGAAATATTTTTGAGCCGCGGGTAAATTCGCCGCAGTGCGGAAGCATATTTTCGCGTGCCGATCGTCCGGCCTAGTTGAATCAGCGCCGCGTGCGTGGCGGGAAGGAAGCGCTTCAAATTTTCGAGAAACGTTGAGACACGCCAGAAGAACATCCCCGCGTTCCACAAGTATTTTCCAGACGCGACGTAGCGGCGCGCCCGCGCCCGGTCGGGCTTCTCGGTGAAACGCTTGACCTCGTATGCCCGGACGCCCCGCGGACGCGCGCACACCGCGCCGCGCTCGATGTAGCCGAAACCGGTCTCGGGCCGCGTGGGCGGTATGCCGAGAACAACCAAGTTGCCTTCGCCGCGAGCCTGTTCCAGCGCCGCGCGCACCAGCGTGCGATAGCGCGCCGCGTCCGCGACGTGGCTGTCCGCGGGAACCACAGCCATTAGCGCGTCAGCGTGCTCGTGCGCCAGATGAATCGCGGCCAGGCCGATTGCAGCGGCCGTGTTGCGCCCCACCGGCTCCGCCAGAATGTGCGCAGCCGGCACGCCGCGAAGGTCGCGACGCACGCCGGCGGCTTGCTCTGCGTTCGTTACCGCCCACAGATTCCGTTGCCCGAAAATCGGCGCCAGGCGCTCGGCGGTTTCGCACAGCATGCTCTGGCCCCCGGCAATGTTCAGGAGTTGCTTGGGCGTGCGCATGCGGCTGCGCGGCCAGAACCGCGTTCCGCGTCCTCCGGCCAGCAGCACGGCGCAGACTGGGAGTGATTTTCCGGTCATCGATGCACCAGCCCGCGCAACGCCGCTTGCGGGACGCCCTGCTCGGCAAGCCCGCGAGCGAATTCGTCCAGGTCGCCCGGCACGTAAGTGCGCAGCAGCGCGGTGGGCGAATCGGGCGCGAGTTCGTAGGCGCCCAACGCGGCAGGCAGCATCCACGTTTGCATCGGCAAATACTCCCCGCGCTCGCTCCCCCAGCGAATGCTGCCGCGGCCATCGAGAAAAATCAGCAGATCGAAGTGCTCGCGCGAAGTGGCCGCGGCGATGCGCTTCGAGAATTCCCATTTCATGGTAGCGAAATAGCGGCAGGCGGCGAAGTATGTTTCCGCCAGACCCCCGCGGTCAATCCGCACCGGCGCGATTTTTCTGCCGCGCGGCTCGCCAAAACGAATCACGTCCAGCGCTTTCTCCACGTGCAGCTCGCGCGCATTGCCGCGCGCGTCGCGGCGATTGTAATCGTACACGCGATACGTCAGATCCGAATGCTCCTGAATTTCACAGAGCACCAGGCCCGGGCCGATCGTGTGGACGGTGCCGGCAGGTACAAAGACTGCCTCGCCCGCCTGCAGCGGAACGTGTTCCAGCCAGTCCTCCGCCGTGCCCTCCTGAATCGCGCGCTGAAATTTTTCTTTGGTCGCGCCCGGCCGGGGCCCGGCCATCACCTCCGCACCCGGCTGCGCCCGCAGCGCGTACCACATTTCAGTTTTGCCTCGCCCGCCTGCTGCTTTCTCGTGCGCTGCCGCGTATTCGTCGTCCGGGTGAACCTGCACGGAAAGTTTCTGCTCCGTGAAAATAAATTTTACCAGGATGGGAATGCGGGCATCGCCGCGGGCAAGTGTGCCGGTCCATTCCGGCGGCATATTGGGCCAGGCGTCGCCCAGAAATTGTCCCTCGAATGGCCCGTTGGCGAAGCGGCA
>JBGPZR010000260.1:0-4057 GCA_041493845.1 Terriglobia bacterium
CAGCGCAGAGAAGGGAATCCTGCGCGCCAATGCCATCATCTCCCGGCTCGAAGGCGGCCTGATGCGTCAGCAAGATCTCATCGCTCAGGCGCGCAAGCTTCGAAGCGAGCCAGGAGCAGCAGCCGTCGCGCCCGTCAGCAAGGACGAACTCAAGAAACAGGCCGATGAATTGAAATCAAGAATCCCCGGCGCAAGCTCCGGCGAAGTGGCATCCCTTCAAAAGCAGCTCGAAGACACGAATGCACGCTTGAAGCGCATCGAGAACGAAGGGCCCGCAGCGCCGGGCACGATTTCCGCGGATGTCCGGAGCGTCTGCTTGTTGCACGTCGCCGTCGCGTTCCGTCATTCGAGCGGCAAGCGCCTCCGCTATGGGGGTCTCAACAGCAAAGGTGAGCCGATTCAAGACAGCGAAGGCAACCCCATCCTCACGCTCGAAGGCACCGGCCCGGAAGTGAAATTCGATATTTTCGGCACCGCTTTTCTTGCTGGACCAGACGGGCGCGTGGTCACCAACCGCCATGTCGCCGAGCCCTGGTGGAAAAATGACGAGCTCAAAGACATCACCAGCCAGGGCTTTCAACCGGAAATTTCCGCCATCCGCGCCTACTTTCCCGGTGACGCGCGCGCCTTCCACGCTGAAATCCAGGACATCTCGAAGGAAACCGACTTGGCCACCATGCGCGTGGATATGCAGGGCCTCAAGCGCACAGTTCTCGCGCTCGACTCGGGCAAAGGAGCGGCGGCCACCGGCGAGCCCATCGTCGTGATGGGTTACGCCACTGGCCTCGCCGCCATCCTCGCGCGCACCGATGAGGAGACCGCGCAGCAGATCCTCGCTCGCAGTGGCAATGACGTCTCGCAGGTGCTCGACGAGCTCGCGCGCCGCAATTTAATTCGGCCACTCATCACCCAGGGCCACATCGGCGACGTTCTCGCCGACAAGATCGTTTTCGACGCGCAAACCACGTCGGGCGGTTCCGGCGGCCCGCTCTTCAACCAACAGGGGAAAGTGATTGGCGTAACAGTCGCTGTGCTGCGAGGTTTCGGCGGCTCGAATTTTGGCATCCCCATCCGCTTCTCACAGCCTCTGCTTTCTCCGTAGTTCCTGTATCAGCGCCCTTTAGGGTTCCGTAGATTTTGTAGCGGCGCCCTTCAGGGCGGCCGGTTCTTGGTGGCGGCGTGCCTCACTCCACTCCAATCCTCCTCGCCGCGAAATTGACATCTCCCGTCCCGCGCGGCTAGCATAACCTCAGCGATTTTCCCTTCAGGCCAAAGCTGAGGGCCAGAACTGAGGGGATGCCCTGAGCGAATGGCCTCGGGGCATACCCTGCCGCACTTTGGCTTGGCCGGCGTCTCTGCTCATGGAAACAGGCTCACGCTCGAAAAATATTCTCGACCGGATTGTCGAAGCACGCCGCGAATCTGTCGCGCACCGCAAGCGTGTGCTTCCAGACGTGGCCCTTAAAATCGCGGTGGAAAAGAAAGCCCCGCCGCCCCGGGATTTTGCCGCGGCGCTTTCCCGCGACTCCATCAATGTCATCGCCGAGTTGAAGAAAGCGTCTCCCTCGCGCGGCGTCCTGCGCCAGGAATATGCCCCTGCAGTTCTGGCCGCAACCCTTGAGCAGGCCGGTGCCGCTGCGTTGTCCGTTCTCACCGAAGAGGATTTTTTTTTCGGCTCGCTGGCCGACCTCAAGGAAGCGAGCCGTGTCACGAAGATTCCCATCCTGCGCAAAGATTTCATAGTGGATCCGTGGCAGGTGTGGGAGACGCGCGCTTCCGGCGCCGATGCTTACTTGTTGATTGCCGCAATCCTCTCGGACGCAGCTCTGCGCGAGCTCCTTGATCTCGGCCGCTCGCTGATGATGGAGCCGCTCGTCGAAGTCCACACGCGCGAGGAGCTCGACCGCGTCATCGCCGCGGGCGCCCGCATCATCGGCGTCAACAACCGTGACCTTCGCGATTTTCAGGTCCATCTCGAAACTTCGCTCACGCTGGTTGAAGCCATTCCGGAAGACTGCATCGCCGTCAGCGAATCCGGTTTGCGCTCGCACGAAGATCTCGTTCGCCTCCGTCGCGCCGGATTCGACGCTTTTCTCATCGGCGAGCATCTGATGAGCGACCCCGATCCTGCGGCGAGCATGCGTGCTCTGATTGCGCCGTCCGGGGAAAAGTTATGACTCCAATTTGTCGCCCGGCGCACACAATGTCCACCGCACGTGCCCTTGCGCATTTGCAGTCCTCTACCTAAGATGATTGTCGTGGATTTGTCGCCCCAACTCGGCCCGCTTCACCGTGGCCCAGGCCATATCGGCCCGGAACTTCCGCCGATCGCCTCGATTTGCGCCGGGCGGGCAAGCTGCTCGGCTCCCAGTATCTTCCGGCGCTCTCTATCAACTGTCCCAGTTCATAGACGGTGCTCCCACAGAGCCCATTTCAATCGCCAACCTCAGCGAATAGAATCCACTGTATCTCTTAGAAAACAAAGCACCGGAACCCAAATCAATCGCCAACTTTTCCGGCCTCCGCGCAATTCAGGGCTGTCATGGTAAAGGTCAAAATCTGCGGCATCACCAATTGGACCGACGCGCGCCGCGCCGTCGCTGCCGGCGCGGATTTCCTGGGCTTCAATTTTTACCCGCCGAGCCCGCGTTATATCGCGCCTGCGAAAGCGCGCCGCATCGTTCGCCGCTTGCCGGGGCGCATCACCGTGGTCGGCGTCTTCGTGAACGAGCCGGAAGAAAAAATGCTCCAGATCGCGCGCGCCGTGGGGCTTGATTATCTGCAGCTTCACGGCGACGAATCGCCCGAACTGGTTTCGCGCCTCAAGCCGGCCTTTCCCGTGATCAAAGCAATCCGCGTGCAAAAATCTTTCCGCCCGGCGCAACTCGCGCAATTCAAGCGCGCCTCCGCGTTCCTGCTCGATGGTTTCGAGCCTCGCCGCTACGGCGGAACCGGAAAAACATTCAACTGGAGCGTGGCGCGCCGCGCGAAGGCCAACGGGAAAATATTCCTCGCCGGCGGTCTCACGCCGCAGAATGTGGCCGCTGCAATCCGCGCGGCCAGGCCGTATGCAGTTGACGTTTGCAGCGGAGTGGAAGCCCGTCCGGGGAAAAAAGATCCTGCACGCGTCAAAGCGATGATGCAGGCGGTACAAAATTCACGGCGGAAATCACGATGAGCTCAGTCGCACAACCTGTTCCTGATTCGCGCGGCCGCTACGGCCCCTATGGCGGGCGCTACGTTCCGGAAACTCTGATGGCTCCGCTCGAAGAACTCGAGCAGGTCTACGCTGCGGCTCACGCCGATCCCAAATTTCGAGCGGAGCTCGATTCGCTGCTCCACAATTTTGCGGGGCGTCCCACGCCGCTGCAATTTGCTTCCCGCCTCACTGAACATCTCGGTGGCGCGCGCATCTATCTGAAGCGCGAAGACCTGCTCCACACCGGCGCTCACAAAATTAATAATTGTCTCGGCCAGGGTTTGCTGATCACACGCATGGGCAAGTCCCGCGTGATTGCTGAAACTGGCGCGGGGCAGCACGGCGTAGCAACGGCAACCGTCGCTGCGCGCCTCGGGCTTACCTGCACCGTGTATATGGGCACCGAAGACATGGAGCGCCAGCGGCTGAACGTCTTCCGCATGCGGCTTCTTGGCGCAGAAGTGATTGGCGTTGATTCCGGCAGCCGCACGCTGAAAGACGCGATCAACGAGGCCATGCGCGACTGGGTCACAAACGTGCGCACCTCGCACTATCTTCTCGGCTCGGTCCTCGGCGCGCATCCTTACCCTCAAATCGTCCGCGATTTTCAAAAAGTAATCGGAGAAGAAGCCCGCGCGCAAATCCTGAACGCCGAAGGGCGCCTGCCCGATCACCTGATGGCCTGCGTTGGCGGCGGTTCGAATTCCATCGGCTTGTTCCACGCCTTCCTGGGTGATGCGCCCGTGAAAATGCTGGGCGTGGAAGCAGGCGGCCGCGGCAAGTCTCTTGGAGAACATGCTGCGCGGCTTGCCGCTTCGAGCGGTTTCACCGGCGCGCGTCCCGGCGTCCTGCAGGGCA
>JBGPZR010000236.1:0-4341 GCA_041493845.1 Terriglobia bacterium
CCATGAACCGCATGGATCAATCTCAAGTCGCCCTGCGGATCTCCAATCTCACGAATTACATCAAGTCAATTCAGAAGAAATAGTCCCGCTCCGCCCCGTACAGTATGGTGCAGGGCGCTGCCCCGGATAGAGCGCGCTGCCCTCCGTATCCGCGGTCACAATGTTCCGTGACCCAGGTCATGGCAAACTCCCGCAGAATGTCGTACACGTGTTTGCCGTAGGGCGACGAGAAGCGCGATCCCACGAAGCCAGGACGAATCCTGAGGGAAGCGCCCGCGCCCACACAGGAGGCTTTATGTTTAGCCGACATATCACGATGCAGATCAAGAAAAACTTGGTCTCAGAGTTTCCAAAGGTGATCGAAAAGGAAATTCTTCCCCTGCTCCGCAGGCAGAAGGGTTTCCTCGATGAATTGGTCCTGATGGCGCCCGACAAGACGGAAGTGGTGGCCATCAGCTTGTGGGAGACCAAGGAATTCGCCGAGACTTACCACCGGGAGTCCTATCCCGAAGTCGTCAAGATCCTGAATAAGTACATCGAGGGCTTGCCTGTGGTGAAGACGTTTGACGTGGAATTTGCAACCCTTCCAGCGTTCCAGAAGTTCGCCACGGTAGCGCTCAATTAAGTCCCGGCATCTCTCTTTGGAGAGGGGGCCAGACGCGTCCCCTCTCCAACGACGCTCTCCCGTAGGGGGAGCATGGGAGGAGAGCCATGAAACTCTCAGAGACAGCCCTCAAACTCGCGTTCTTCGGAATGAAGCACGAAGCCGGCGACATCATCGACTACCTTGCAATTAATTTTTCCATCTTGATATCGCTCCTAGCAGGCGTCGTTGCCGCCATCTGGATCGGCCACGCCGTTGACGTGCCGGTCGGCGTGATCGCAGGAGTTTTGTTTTACGGCCTCAGCATGATTTTGTGGTCCCTCGTGCTCCTGCATCACCACCGCGGCTGAGCTTCTCGCCGCAAGCTTCTCCGCCCGTCACGCCGGAAAGCGTACGCCTCAGCCCCGTAGCGCTGGCGTCCCGCCGGCCCTCTTATCTTGCTGCCCTCTGTTGCATTTCTAGCGTCGGACCGGGTTTCGTCCGACAGATGTTGCAGCGGCACTTTTCTCTCGCCATTGAATTTCGGCGTTGTAGCGAGAGTCCTGAGCGAAGCCGAAGGATCTCTCTTCGTCTTCATGTACCACCGGCATCCTGCCGGCTACTTTCTTTTGCCCTCGCTTTGGGTTCACGGTGTCATCCCGAGCGGAGACGCGCGCGTTTCTGATTTTCCCGTCGTATTCTGACGGGCGCGGGTCGTAGTCGAGGGATCTCTCTTCGTCTTCATGCACCGCCGAAGGGCGCCGCACTGGGTATCGCGCCTCAAGTTCACTATTTTCTTAAGCCCGCCAGCCAGCCATCCAGGACGGGCAAGCTGCTTGGCTCAACCGTTGTGAAGGCGATTCCCATTCCCGAGTTGGGCCGCGAATAAGTCACTCTGCCTTGGGCGACTAAGTGCGTCTCACCACGCGAGATTGTCAATCTGACTTTTGTGCCCTCCGGGAATGAGTCCACTGTCTCCGCGAAGCACCCGAACAGGCTCAGATCCTTGGTATGTCCTGAAATGTGCTTCTCAGACTGCATGTCAGTCAGTTCAATTCTGGCCATGAACTGATGACGGGGTGCGCGATGACGTTCGGAGTGCATCGGGGAACGACCTCAGCGTGGTCGCATTCTATTCCAACCCCAATCGTGAAACAAACAGAATCAACGGCGACCAACGCTTGCCGCCCATGCCGGGCGAATCACACAACGACAGTTTGCATGGGACTTTCTGCGCCACCGCCAGGTAACCCCATGTTGTGTTGAATTCGCTTGTGACGTCGTCACTGAAGCAAGTGACCCGGGTCATCGCAGCGTACTAGCACCCTTGCTAGCCTGCCTTGCGGAATGGACACGTGAGGATGCCGACGAGGGGCTAGCAAGTTGAAAAGGCGCAAAGGGAAGAAGGCAAAGCCTGCGAAAGCGCAAAGGCGCCGCACCCTCAAAAAAAGAATGCAACGACTAGGCCGCCGGCTGACGCAACTGGAGAAGACGGCTAAGGACTTGAAGGAGATGAAGGCTAAGGACAAGGGCGGCGTTTCCGGTCAACTCCACGCCCTTCATAAGCGGCCTGAAGCGACATGTATCGCGCTTCCAGCTTTGAAATTGCTTTTTCCAGTCGAACACTCCTGGATTCCAGATCCTGAACATCCTTTTCCGTGAGAGCGAACTGCCAGGCGGTCTGCAGAGCGACGGCATAGGATTTCTTCGCCGATCGAATATCGCGGTGCATCTTCACCAAATTCGCAGAGGCGAGCGCGGATTCACAATGCTTGATTGCCAAGTCTATCCGGGCGAGCGCAAGGTGGATGCCTTTCTTGCGTACGGACCCGGGTTTCCGCTGGCGGCCCAAGGGCATGCTCTCCTACAGGTACATATCGGCTGTTCGCTCGAAAACCTCCACATAGCGCAAATTTCGGTGCTGTATTCCTTCCAGGAGTCCTAGAAGACGTCCGCTGCCGTCATTGTACCTTGATTTGCCGGGTGTGCCATCCTTACGGAGCAAGGGTGGGAGAGGGGAATAATGATCTTGCCGAAGGGCGCCAGAAGATGGGCGACGTACACGGAGAAGAACCGCTCCCTTCCCGAAAGGCGCGAAGGAACTTGTGGTGAGCGCAGCCGAACCATGCTGCACCCGGAAAATCTTAACGGCGTGACTCGAACGAAAGGGTCGGCCACCCGCCACCGAAAAAACCATTCCGAGAAGCGCGGAATGACCGGCGATGCAACACGCTACGTGCAGCCCGTGAAATCAAACTCCTTCGGCGTAACAGTGGCGCCCGGGCTCACCTTCAGCGGATTCCCGCTCGCGTCTAAGCTGGTTGTTTTCGACGGCGGCATGCAATCCGTGGTTCCGCCGCTCATCGGCACGAACGCGTTCGCGTCCACCGAATAGAGCACATCGCCTGAAGCCGGGGCAGAGTATGTGATTTTCCCCGAAGAGAAGATTCCCACGCTCGGGTTGCTCGCCGGTACGATTAGTGTGTACTGTGCGCAGTTCGAATTCAGGGGCGCTGTCACCGGGCAATTTGAATTCGAATCTACGGAAAGGATGGGCACCGAGTTGCCCTCAGCCGGGATCGTCACAGTGAGTGTCGCCCCGCCGCTGATAGGAATTGTTTGTAGGGCGGACACCGAAGCGTCGATGGATACTGGGGCAGAACCGATTGTCGCAGTGACGAACCCCTGGAGCGTCGCCGGTCCTGAAGACGCTCCCGACTCAGCGGTCAAAGGAATCGCGCCAAGATTGGTACCCCCGGGCACGCCGACTGCCACCGTCGCGTTGTAGGCCACTCCTGCACCATTGATGGCTACCATAACCACATCGAATGTTGCCCCGGACGGCAGCGGGCAGAAATTGAAGTTGCCCGCCGGATCCGCGGCCGTCTGCATAAAGATGACATCAGTGTGCGACATATCCTGCTGTTCGAGTGCAACGAGGACTGTTCCACCTGCGATGGGCAGCTGTGTCGCCGCGTCCACCACTTGCCCGCCGATACCCGTATTGTTCGTGCTCACTTGTTCTGCCGTCAACGTAGGCTTCAGCCGGAACTTCCCTTTGCCATGCGGATTGATGGACGCGCAAGCGTTGAAATCAATGTTGAGATCAATGTCCTGCCCGGGCGCAACCGTTATGGGCCCGCCTTCGATTTGTCCCGGAGGGATTTTCAGGCCGGTGTTTGCCTGGCTGGAAAGTTCGAGTTCGTGGACACTCCCGTCCTGAAGAACTACGCAATTGAAGCCCTGGTTCACGCAGGCATTCGTTGCCGGGCGCGGTCCGGTGCTTCCGTCGTTCGGCACGAGCAGCAGGCGGATCTGCTGGTAGGTACCTGCGGGGAGCGCCGTATTCGATCCCAGCATCGTCAGCAGGCAAGCGTTCGGGCCCGCAGCAAAGAGATCGATCTGCATCGGCTGGCTGACGAGTTCTGGCACCAGTTCCTGCCATCCTGGACTATTGTCATCGGCCGAGGTGCTCGTGTGCGCCTGGACCGAACGGATCGTCACGAAGACGTGTTGAAACCCACCATTTGGAAACTTGCAGCTCGGGGGGTCGGTGAGGCTCACGCGTATTGTGGCCATGCCGCCCATCGACATCACAGAGCCCGAACCGGAACCGCCACAGCTCACGAGCGCGGCCGCGAGCGCCACCAGCACCGTGAGGCTACAAATCCAGAGGAATGTGGAGAGAGTCTTTGAGTGAATCCGTGGAAAACATGCCATGGCCGACCTCCATCAGAAGTCTCAATAAAGGCTGGGAA
>JBGPZR010000270.1:0-3975 GCA_041493845.1 Terriglobia bacterium
AGCCGATTTCATCGCCGCCGCATCCAATTGCCGGTAGAATTTCCAGGCGGCCCGGGACAACACCGCCACGAGATGCGGAAGCATATCAGCCCCGGCTGAAGCGAGCGAGAATGGAAATTAGCATCGAATTGCCGGGTGTAAAACTGGGCGCCCTCGAGGCAGACGATTTGCACGTTGTGCCCGTGGACATGGCCCTCGCCAAATTGATGGACGAAATTTGCGACCACAAGCGCCGCGAATTTACGCTGGAAAGTCTCGCCGAAGCTCAGGACATTCGTCTCGTCCGCGCCATGTTTCGGGAATGGGATATGGACCCATCGAAATACCGCCCCTCTTCCGAGGCGCTCTTGCGCCGCGTGGTGCAAGGGAAGGGTCTGTATCGCGTCTCGAATGTCGTGGACATCTGCAATCTCGGATCGATTGAGGTGGGATGGCCATTCGGCTGCTACGACCGCTCGCGCATCCGCGCGCCGATCGTGTTTCGCCACGGCGCCGCCGGCGAAAGCTACGAGGGGATCGGAAAGAGAACCTGGCACCTCGATGGCAGGCCCGTGCTCGCTGACCCGACTGGTCCTTTCGGCAGTCCCATCAGCGATTCCACGCGCAGCATGATCACGGAATCCGCGCGCGAAATTCTTGCCGTGATTTACGCACCCGTCGGCGCGCCGGACGCGTCCCTCGAAAAAGCTCTCGCGCGGCTCGGCGAGCGGCTAACGCAGTTTGCAGGCGCACACGCCACGCGCGCCGCAATTTATCGATAGCATGTTCCGCCGCTTGCGCCTGTGCAGTCCGCGGCAATCAGGTTATTCTGTATAGCTGCATCGAGGCCCATCAGTGGCGAAATTCCAACTCGTCTTGGTGATTCACGCGCATCAGCCCGTCGGCAATTTCGACGAAGTCCTCGAATCCGCTTACAAGAAATCCTATCTGCCATTCATCGAAGTCCTCGCTCGCCATCCTTCGATTCGCCTCGGCTTGCACTACTCGGGATCGCTATTCGAATGGCTCGAGCGCAGCCATCCAGAGTATTTTGGCCTCTTGCGCGCGCTCGTGAAGCGCGGCCAGGTGGAAATTGTCGGCGGCGGTTTTTATGAACCAATCCTGGCCACGATTCCATCCGAGGATTGCCACGAACAAATTGCGCGGCTCGCCGATTACGTCGAGAAACATTTCGCAGCGCGCCCGCGCGGCGCCTGGCTTGCCGAGCGTGTGTGGGAGCCGCAACTCCCCTCGTCGCTCGCTCCCGCGGGCGTGGATTACACGCTGGTGGACGATAATCATTTTCTCGGCGCCGGATTCGAACTGGACAAGCTCTACGGTCACTACATCGTCGAGGACCAGGGCCACGCCGTAAAGCTTCTCCCGGGACTTAAGGCGCTGCGCTACCTGATTCCATTCCGCGATGCCGTGGAGACGGCGCAATTCCTGCGCCGCGCCGCCGCAGACCATCCCGGTGCCTACGCAGCCATGGGCGACGACCTGGAAAAATTTGGCGTCTGGCCGGGCACCCACAAACACTGCTATGCCGACGGATGGCTCGAAAAGTTTTTCTCGGAGCTTGAAAAAAATGCCGACTGGCTCGCAACCTCCACGCCCGCGGATGCGGTCGCTTCCCATCCGCCACTCGGCCGCGCCGATCTTCCCACCGCTTCCTACACCGAGATGATGGAATGGTCGCTCCCGACGGCTGCCCGGGACCGGTACCACGCGCTCAAGGAGGAATTCTCCTCGCGGCCGGAGGCGTTGCCGTTTCTCCGCGGCGGAATCTGGCGGAGCTTCTTCACCAAATATTCCGAATCGAATCTCCTGCACAAAAAGATGCTGCACGTTTCTGCAAAAGTCCGCCGCTTGGCGCACAGCCGCCGCGACGACAAATCCTTCCGCGCCGCCCGCGCGCGTGCCACTACGCTCCTCCTGCGCAGCCAGTGCAACGATGCTTACTGGCACGGCGTCTTTGGCGGTCTTTATTCGCCGCACCTGCGCACGGCGCTGTGGAATTCTCTGGTGCAGGCGGAAGCCATCGCTGACGGTCTCTTGCATCGCAGCAAGCATTTTGCCACGTCCGCAAGGCTCGACTTCGATTCCGACGGCCGCGAAGAAATTTACTTCACCTCCGACCGTTACGCCGCGCTGCTGGCGCCGGACGACGGGGGAACGATTTCCGCCATCGACTGCCGCCGGTCCAACGCCGCGCTGATCAATTCGCTCACGCGCCGCCCGGAGTCGTACCATGCCAAGCTGAAGAATTTGTCAGCGAAGAGCACGCAGGGCGTGCAATCCATTCACGAACAGACACGCGTGAAGGAAGACGGCCTCGAGCGCTGGCTAAATTACGACCGCTGGGCACGCAACGGATTCCGCCTGCTCGTCTTCAGCCGCGCGAAGACTTATCAGGATTGCGCCGCCGTGCGATTGGAAGAAGATGCCGTGCTTGCCGGAGGAAAATACCGTATCGTCGAGGTTTCGCAGACAGGCGCAACGCTTGCCTCTGAAGAGAGCGTGGACTGGCCCGCGGAGAAACGATTCACGTTCGCCCCCACTCCCGCGGGATTCGAGATTTTATGCAACCTCGCGTTGCGCCGCGCCGCGCCAGGTGCCGCTTCAGTGTTCGTAGGCATCGAACTGATCTTGAATTTTCTCGCACCTTCCGCTCCGGACCGCTACTTCGAATCCTCGGGCCAGCGTTACCCGCTGCGCTGGGCCGCCGCGGTGCCTGCTTCTGAGTTGCGTGTGGTGGATGAATGGCAACGCGTGGCCGCTACGATCGAGGCGCCGGGAGCGCGCGATTTCTGGATTTCACCGATCGAGACAGTTTCGGAATCGGAGGAAGGTTTCGAACGAATCTACCAGGGCTCGCAGATCATCGCCGTTTGGCCCGTTGAAATTTCGCCCGGTGCCGGCTGGAAGGGAAGCCTCAAATTAAAAGTCTCGCACCTCGGCTGATGCGGAGCTGGCTGTTTCCTTTGGTGGCAAAGCTTTGTTAGAGTGGAGCGCGTTGGAGGAATTACTTGGCCATTTCAAACGAACTGCTCGAAATTCTCGTCTGCCCGGTATGCAAGGCCCGCGTCAAGCTGACCGGCGACCAGCGCGGCTTGAAATGCCCTACATGCCATCGCGTCTATCCTGTCCGCGACGACATCCCGGTCATGCTGGCGGACGAAGCTCGCATCGAACCCGACTGAATTTTCCTATTCGCTTCCGATTGCCACCGGCGAGGCCGCCTGGTGCTAGGGCGCGAAGCCGATCGAATGATCTTTGTATTCCACCCGCAAGCGGACTTCCTTGGTCTTGCTCTGCTTTGCCACGTCGTTGTTGGGAGGGAAGGGAGAGTATGGGCTGACCTCGACAGTTATGTTGACTCCGGACGGCGGCTCGGGTCCTCGCTTTAGTTCCTCTGCGCTCTCGATGCGGTAGGTCTTCACAGGCCCGTAGTAGCCCTGCTCGCCCCAGTCCTCGAGAAAATCCTTGAAGGAATATGAGGGTGATGGATTGCACATCCGGTAGGCCTGCTCCATGTTTCCCGCAACAATCGCCTCCAGGAATTGCCTCACCGTGTTCCTTTCTGTGTGATACCGGAGCAGATACCAACAGCCCCCCGCAACCAGCAGCACAAATGCCAGGCCCGTAATAATGTACCGGCGAATTTTCGCCGGCGGATGTTCCTCACTCGAATCGAAAATACTCACACCTTCTCCTCGGAATCAAATTTGCCGTTTGAACAGTGCGATGCTGCACGTAATCATCACAAGAGAAAACCCAGCCAAAATTAACACGTCCCGATAGATTCCTTCAATGCCGGTGCCTAGGCTTCGAGGGCCCCGCCGGCTCCGGCCGGCAGTTCGATCGAATATTTTGTGCGCGCCTTCTCGCGGTACAGTTGGAGCGCCAGCTCGATCAGGCGATCAATCAATTGGGGGTAGGGCAAGCCCGAGGCTTCCCACATCTTCGGGTACATGCTGATGGAAGTGAAACCAG
>JBGPZR010000181.1:0-5180 GCA_041493845.1 Terriglobia bacterium
GGAAGCGATTTCCAGCGGGCTGGGCGGGCGAATCGAGCGCCTGTTCGGCATCAGCCATTTCCGCGTGGATCCGTTCCTTTCCGGCACCGCGACTGAATCTAGCGCCGCCGCGCGCGTCACCATCGAGCAGCAAATCACCCGCGGCCTTACTGTGACCTACTCGACCAATGCTGCGACATCGAACCAGTATCAGCTCATCCAGGTGGAATACGCCGTCCGCCGCGATCTCTCCATTATCTTTCTGCGCGACATCAACGGGACCTACGGTTTCGACGTCAAATTCGTCAAGCATTTCAAATGAGACGCTCACCGTGACGGCAGATTACTTGCCGAGTCCGGTGAGGCCATAGCGGGAGAGGTAGGCGAGAGCGGTGCCGAGCGAGAGACCAATCACGTAACCGTACGGCAACTCAACGCACATCAATCCGATCAGCATCACCAGCAGGAAATCCGCCTTCGAGGCCACCTGGTCGCGGATCAAGCCCATCAAGTTGATGCCCTCGAAAAGAAGGATCACGCCGAGAATTGGTTTCGGGAAAAGCTCAATCGCGGTGGAGAAACCCCGGCTGAGAAAAAGCCCGAGAGCCAGATAAATCGACCCGTAAATGACCACCGACCCGCCCGTGCGCGCCCCGAATGTGTAATGTCCCACCATCCCGCCCGAGCCGTGGCACGTGGGCACGCCGCCAAAAAATGGATTCACCAGATTCATCAGCGAGTAGGTTGTGCTGATCTGGCGAATTGAAAATTTGCGGTCGGGATACAAATCCTCCGCCACCTGCCGCGTTGCCAGCACGGAATTTCCCAGCGAGAGAGGCAACTGCGGGATGGCGAGAACAACGAGGCCAGTCAAGATGTCTTGGCGGGACGGAACGTGAAAATGAGGGAGCGTGAAACCGAAGCTGTGCGCCAGGTCTCCCACGTGAATTTTGAAGAGGAACGCATACCCGATGCCCAGCAGAATCACGAAGAGCGCAGGAGGGAACCGGCGGTTACCAAGCAGGGCGATGGTCAGAACGAAAGCGATTCCCGCCAGGACGTAGCCGGGATTCTTGTCCGCCGGGATGTAATCCTTGAGCGCGAGTTGCGCGAGTTGCAAACCGAGGCCGAGCTGGATGCCGCGCACAACGATTTTCGGCACGGCTCGCGCAAGCCAATCAATCAGGCCCGTGACGGTGAGCAGCAACATCAAGATCCCGATCGCAAGTCCCCCGCCGAAAAGAACATTGCCGCTCAACTTCTGGGTAATGACGATGACCGCCATGGCCTTCAAAGGCTCGGCGGGCATGGGGATGCCGTAGCAGAGTCCCGTGAAAATCTGCATGGCACCGAATAGGACCAGGCTGCTCGTTACGTCCAGCCCCGCAACAACGATCATTCCCACGAGCAGAGGAAAATCTGTGCCGATGTCGCCAAACGCTCCGGACAGCTCGTTGCGATCGAATCGAATGCGGCTCCGGAGCCACTCGCTCATTGTTGCGGCGGTGCGGGAGCAGGTTTCGGCGCTGGCGCTGGCCCGGAAGCAGGAGCTGGTGCCGGCTTCGCTGCGGGCGCTGATCCGGGTGCCGGAGTAGCCGCGGGAGCAGGAGCGCCGACCGGTTTCGTTTCGGGCTTCGAGGTGTCCGGCGGAAGCATCTGCTTCAGCTCCGTATATTCATCGGACATTCCTCGCAGAATCTGCATCGCCGCTTGCTGGTCCATCTGCTGGCCGGTCGAGTACGCTTCCTCCTGGGCCTCGGGTAGCGATTTCAACACTCGCTGGCCCAGCGGCGACTCATAGAACTTGGTGAGCCCCTGTATATCTTCCATCGAAAAGTGCCGGGCATAGACCGTTGCAGTGTTGTCGTTCACTGCGCTCACAGGAGCCGCCTCGCTGAATTTTTGCGAGAAGGTTTCCATGAATTTCTGCAATCGGTCCCCGGGGATGGCGCGGCCCATCACGGAGTGGACTTGCGTCGTGATTCCATTCGAGATGTTCTCGCCCATTTTGGATGTGCTCGTAATCTCCATTAAGTGGCGGATGGCCGCCAGTTTTGCGGGGTCTGGTTTTTCTGCTGCGGGCGCTGCGCTCGGCGGGACTGCTGGGGGCTGCGCGGGTTTCACTGCGGTTCCGGGCTGATGCTGCGCCGGTGGCTTCTGCTGCGTTTCGCCGGCAGGCGTTTGCGCCAGCGCCGGGCACGCGATAGAAATCACGGCCAGAATCAGGGCAGATTGCAATTTCATGTGGATCTCCTATTCGTCGGTCTGGGCTCTCTGTCTACCCTGACGTATCGAACGTTGGAATCGTATCGAACACGGACGGGAGATGCAATTTTGCGTGCCGGAGAGTTTCGGTGGCAGGCGCGTGTGCGGGCAGCGCGCATCCCTCCCGTTCGGGGATTGGCGTGGCTCACATTCCGCGCGGTGTGTTACTTTGTGGAGACACTCGGGGCAGCCAGGAGCCCCGCGAGGGTGTGGGGTTCATGGACGAACTTCTGAAATGGCGCGAGGAATTTCCGATCCTCGACCGCACCACTTATCTCATCAGCAATTCTCTTGGCGCGATGCCGCGGAGCGTTTCCGCCCGCCTCCAGGATTATGCGGACGCCTGGGCCACTCGGGGCGTGCGCGCGTGGGAGGAGGGCTGGTGGGGAATGGCCGTGGACGCAGGTGACAAGATCGGTGCGCTCGTCGGAGCCGGCCCGGGCGAAATTTCTCTCCATCAGAATGTCACCATAACCCAGGCCGTGATCACCTCCTGCTTCGATTTTTCTCCGCCGCGAAACAAAGTGGTTCTGGTCGATCTCGAATTCCCCTCCATCGTTTATTTCTATCTGGGGCAGCAGCGGCATGGCGCCCGCGTGGAAATTCTTCCCTCCGAGGATGGCATCCACGCGCCGATGGAGAAACTGCTTGCGGCCATTGATGAAACCACCTTGCTCGTGCCCATTTCGCTGGTGCTATTCCGCAGCTCGGCCATTGTGGACGCGCAGGCGATCATCCAGCGCGCGCATGCCGCCGGCGCGCGCGTCATCCTCGATTGCTTCCAGGCTGCCGGCACCTTGCCGATTGACCTGCATGCTCTCGGCGTGGATTTCGCTGTCGGTGGAGTCTTGAAGTGGCTCTGCGGCGGCCCGGGCGTCGCCTATCTCTACGTCCGCCCGGACCTGCGCAAGGAACTTTCCCCCTCGCTCACCGGCTGGATGGCGCATCGCCGCCCATTCGAATTCGAAGTGGGCCCGATGGATGCCCGCGACGATTCGTTTCGTTTTCTCAACGGCACGCCTCACATCCCGGCGCTGTACGCCTGCCAGCCGGGCCTGGAAATTCTCGCGCAGGCAGGCATCCAGCGCATCCGCCAGAAATCCATCCGGCAGACCGAGCGCTTGATCGCGGGAGTTCTCGCGCGCGGATGGAATGTGAGGACGCCCCGGAACCCGGCCGAGCGTGGCGGAACCGTGTCCGTCGATTGCCCGCACGCGAAAGAAGTAAAGTCCGAGCTGATTGCCCGGGAAATTCTGGTGGATTATCGCCCTGGCGCGGGTATCCGCCTCTCACCGCATTTTTACAATCGCGATGAGGAGATCGACTTCGCCCTCGAGCAGATGGAAGAAATTCTCCGCACCGGGGCGTGGAAGCGCCATCTCGCCGCTGCGAAGGCATCGCCCGCATGAGCGATAACGGCAGCCGGAGTCCCAGCGTTGCCGCCGATTTTGAAACCGCACGGCGCGAGATGGTCGCGTGCCAGATCCGCGACCGCGGCATCCATTCGCCACAAGTGCTCCTGACCATGCAGTCCGTCGAGCGCCACCGCTTCGTTCCTTCAGAGCACGCATCCAGGGCCTATGCAGATGAGCCTCTGCCCATCGGCGAAGGGCAGACCATCTCGCAGCCCTTCATGGTCGCGGCCATGGCCGATGCCCTTTCGTTCGAAGGTCACGAGCGTGTGCTCGAAATCGGCGCCGGCTCGGGATATCAAGCGGCCGTCATTTCGCTGCTGGCCCGTGAGGTGATCGCCGTGGAAGCGCAACCGCTGCTCGCTGCTTCAGCCCGCGAGCGCCTGGCGCGGCTCGGCTATTTGAATGTGCGCGTGGAAGTGGGAGACGGCTCGCTCGGCTGGCCGTCCGGCGCGCCCTATGACGCGATACTCGTCACCGCTGCTGCGCCTGCCGTCCCGCCGCCGCTGGTCGAGCAACTGGCCGAAGGCGGGCGCCTGGTGATCCCGGTCGGCAGCGCGGATCAGCAGGAGTTGTTCCGCATTGTCAAACGAGGAGGAACCACCTCACAACAGTCGCTCTACGCTTGCCGCTTTGTCCTACTGCTCGGCCGCCACGGCTGGCGCGAATACACTCAGGAACGAAACTACGGATGAAATCGCCCGAGCTCTCCATCGTCATTCCTGCGTATAACGAGGAAGCGCGCCTCGCGCGTGCGCTCGCGCGCATTCGTGACTACCTTGCCAGCCGAGGCATGGGAGCAGAACAGGCGGAAATTATTGTCGTGGATGACGGCTCGAAAGACGCCACGGCACAGATTGTTCAGGAATGGTCGCGCCAGCTTCCGTCGCTGCGGCTGGTCTCGAACGGGCAGAATCGCGGCAAAGGCTACAGCGTGCGCCATGGAATGCTCGAAGCCCGCGGGCGCGTCGCGCTCTTCACCGATGCGGATCTATCTGCCCCCATCGAGGAAGCAGACAAGCTGTTCGCGGCCCTGAAGGCCGGAAACGAAGTAGCCATTGGCTCGCGGGCCCTCGATCGCTCGCTCATTTCCACACATCAATCAAAATTGCGCGAACTCGCGGGCATGATCTTCAACGGTTTTGTCCGCCTTTTCACTGGGCTGCCGTTTCACGATACCCAATGCGGATTTAAGGCTTTTGTCAGCGAGCCGTCGAGGATTGTCTTTGAGCAGCAGCGCATCGAGCGCTTTGGATTCGATCCGGAGATTCTGTTCCTCGCCAGGCGTCACGGCCTGCGCGCGATGGAGATTCCAGTGCGCTGGGCTCACGATCCCGCGACGAAGGTGCACGTGGTCCGCGATAGCTTGCTGATGTTTGGCGACCTTGTGGTCATCCGCTGGAATTGGCTGCTGGGCCGCTACCCCAGGCGGCTGGCCGCGCGATAGTCCCACTATTCCTTTTTCGGTTGCGCTGAGGGGGGAACCAGCCCGTTCAGCCGAAGATACATCGCAGCCATGCTGTA
>JBGPZR010000074.1:0-8025 GCA_041493845.1 Terriglobia bacterium
GTGTTCGACGGCTCTGGGGGAGGTCTGCGGATTGGAAGGCGCTGCGGTATGAGTGATCTGGAAGTTGAGAGTTGAAAGTTAGAAGCTGCAGGCTGGAGGCTCGAGATGCGATGGACGAGCGTCGAATGATTCTGTAGAATTGTTGCAGAACGAAATCGACCGCCCGTATCTGCCAACGCAGATGCGGGCGGTTTTTTTTGGAGGAACGATGCCGGAATTCGAGCGCTATCGCAGCGAGGCAGAAATTGAGGAGGTGGTGCGGCAGTTTGAGAGTTGCGATTATCAGCCCGAGGAATTCTTCCACGCGAGACATTTGACCGTAGCCGCCTGGTATTTTTTGCACTTCGACACGAAAGCCGCCGAGGAACGCATGCGCGCCGGTTTGCGGAAATTCATCCGGCACCACGGGAAGAATGGCTATCACGCGACGATCACGGAATTCTGGCTTCGGTTGGTGAAGCGAATATTGCGGGAGATGGGACCCGGCCAAGAATTCGTTTCACAGATCAATCAAGTTGCCGAACGGCTGAATGACAAAAACTTGCTCTATCAGTATTACAGCCACAACCAGCTCGATTCGTCTGAAGCGAAAGCAGTATGGATCGAACCGGAATTGAAACAAATTCCGGATGCGATGTGATGCAGCGTGCGAGGGAAGATGTATCTAGCTCGTGGCGGGCTCCGCAGTGACGAGCGCGGGAAGTTCGATGTGAATTTGCGTGCCCTGGCCTTCCTGGCTGCGGATGTCCATCTTGAACTGGTCGCCATAGAGGAGGCGCAGGCGCTCGTTGACGTTGCTGATACCGATGCCGCCGCCGTACACCTCGGCGAGGCGCTCGGGCGGAATGCCCATGCCGTTGTCGGCAATCTCGATCGAGATGCGGCCGTTGCGGTGATGAGTGCGGATGTGAATCTGGCCGCCTTCGAGGCGCGGGGCCAGACCGTGCTTGATCGAATTCTCCACCATGGGCTGTAGCAGCATGCTGGGAACAAACGTGTCGAGCGTCTCCGGGTCGATTTCCTTGAAGATCTGCAGCTTGTCGCGGCCGAAGCGGATCACTTCGATATCGAGGTAGTCGTCAATGAACTCGAGCTCTTCACGCAAGGGGACGAACGTCTCCGTCTTGCGCAGCAGGCGGCGCAGGATGTTCGAGAGCTTCAGGACCACGCCGCGGGCCATGTCCGGATCAAAACGGATCAGCGAGGAGACGGTATTCAGCGTGTTGAACAAAAAATGCGGATTGATCTGGCTGGTGAGCGCGTCCATGCGCGCCTTGAGAAGGAGTTGCTGATTCTGCGCCAGATTCATCTCGATGCGCGTGTTGTTCCAGATCTTGATGGCCATGGCCACGCACATCAGGGACGAGAGGACCACCAGCAGCGTGTAACCCCAGTTGAACGGATGAATCGCGAAAAGCCAGTGCGACGGAACGGTCGCGGCTAATTTGATCTGGCCGAATTCGAAGGCGGCGCATGCAAACAGCGGCAGCATCGCCCAGTTGCCTTGCCCATAGCGCACCAGGCGCCAGAGCCATTGGGGAATGTTCAGAAACAGGAATGGGCCGAAATGCCAGATGTCTTCCTTTTCGCGCATCATCTGACGGACCACTCCGGCGAGCAGGCCAACAAGCGCGGCCATGGGGCTCGACAGCCATTCGTGATTTCCAAATGCGGGCAGACTGATGAGCGAGCCGCCCAGCAAGCCAACGATCCGGCCGCCGATCAGGCCCATCAAGAAGGAGCCTTCAAGCGTGAGGTCAAAAAAGCGGTAGCCGACCAGGCGCAACATCACGCCGATCGCCAGCGGCGGCGTCAAGAACAGCAGCAACATCACCTTTTGGTCGGAATCGCGATTCTCTGTGAACAGCAGATTGCAGAACGAGCGGAAACGGACCAGCAAAGCTGCCAGCGCCGCGGCCCAGCACACTTTCAGGATCAGTATGAAAAACAGGTCAGTGCCGCCAGTGAGTGTGCCCATTGCGTTCGCTGCCCGCCGTCGAAAAGAACCTCGCGATGTAAGTTAGCCAAAGCCGCCAGCGAAGTAAAGAGAAGCCGGCGAAAGGTTGCGCGCCACGGACGATACTCCGAAGCCTGCTATAATGGCCAATTCTAATGAAACGCCGAAATAAATCCGGTAAGGTTCGCGTGGTTGCACGAGCGCATTTACCCACGCGTTTTGGGCGATTTGAGATTTTCGGCATTCAAGGCTCGAAGTCCGGCGAAGAGGCCGTGGCCATCCAGCATGGGAAATTGCGCGGCGGGCGGACGCCGCTGGTGCGCGTACATTCGCAATGCCTGACGGGCGACGTATTTGCCTCCGAGCGGTGCGATTGCCGCGCCCAGCTCGAATTTTCGCTTCGCAAGATCGCAAAGGAGCCCTCGGGCGTTCTGCTGTATCTTCCACAGGAGGGCCGCGGAATCGGCTTGATCAACAAGCTAAAGGCTTACGAGCTGCAGGATGGAGGCCTCGACACGGTGGAAGCGAATCGCCGGCTGGGGTTTGCAGCTGATTCGCGCGATTACGAATTTGCAGCCGAAGCGCTGAAGGCTCTGGGGCTGCGCGCCGTGCGGCTGCTTTCAAATAATCCCGACAAAGTGGAACAGCTCGAGCGGGGCGGGATTCGCGTGGTGAAGCGAATTCCCTGCCGGCCGCGCACCAGCAATCATTCGCGCAATTACCTGCGGACGAAAAAAGACAAGCTCGGACATATCCTGGCAGGCCTGTAGCGCACGCAAGATTTTTCTTGACAAAGAAGCGCTGCGCGATAATACTAAACCATATGGTTAAGCATTTCCAACTCGCGCTCGATGCCACATTTGGGGCGCTTTCCGACGCCACGCGCCGTGGCATACTGGCGCGGCTGGCCAGCGGTGAAAGTTCGGTGAGCGAACTGGCGGCGCCGTACGAGATGTCGCTGCCGGCCGTGTCGAAACATTTGCGCGTGCTGGAAAGCGCCGGGCTGGTGGTGCGGCACAAAGACGGCCGGGTGCACCGCTGCCGGCTGATCGCCGAGCCGATGAAGGATGCGGCGGAATGGATCGAGCGCTACCGCCTATTCTGGGAACAGCAATTTGACGCCCTCGCACGTTACCTCGAAGAATCTCAAGCAAAGGAAGAAAAAACATGGCAACGCCACAAAAAAGCACCGAGGCAATACTCGAAATCCGGCGGACGTTCAAGGCGCCGCGCGCGAAAGTCTTCGCGGCATGGACGGAGCGGGAAAAACTAGAGCGCTGGATGTGCCGCGACGTCCCGACGCACGACCCGAAATATCTTGAGCTCGATGTGCGGCCCGGCGGGCGCTATGCCATCGAAATCAAACTGCCCGACGGCGTGGTGTACCTTGGACGGGGCATCTTTCGCGAGGTGAAGCCGCCGGAGAAACTTGTGTTCACCTGGGCGTGGGAAAGAACGCCCGAGGACAAGAAGGAGAACATGCAAACGAGCGAGTCGCTTGTGACGGTGGAATTTTTCGAGCGAGGGGCATCCACTGAAATGGTTTTCAAGCACGAGAAACTTTCGGGCACCGAGAGCTACGAGAGCCACAAGAAGGGCTGGGAAGGCTGCTTCGAGAAACTGGCGGAGCATTTGAGAGTTTAGAGTCAAAGACCGGATCTTAATTTTCAAGCCTAAAGGTAACCGGAGGTCAGATTTTATTTCACGCGGAAAAGCTGACGCCGCTCTTCCAGGAGCATCCATGATGACGAAAACCATACAGCAATCGGTGCGTTTTCCTGTTTCGCCGAAACAGCTTTTTGAGACCTATCTCGCCTCGAAGATACACTCGGCGGCGACGGGCGGGACAGCTCGCTTGAGCCGGAAGTCGGGCGGCAAGTTCACCGCCTGGAATGGGCAATTGAGCGGGCGCAACCTTCTGATCGTTCCGGACCGGATGATCGTGCAGACATGGCGGTCGGTGAATTTCAAACCATCAGACCCTGACTCGATTTTGATTTTGCGCTTCAGCAAGGCGCCGGGCGGAGGCCGGGTTGATCTCGTCCATGCAAACGTGGCGCCACAGGATCACGCCGGCGTGACGCAGGGCTGGCACAAATATTATTGGGAGCCGTGGAAGAAATATTTCGCCGGGCTGCAGAAGCGCTAGCCGCCGCCCACGAAGTGGACGATCTCGAAGCTGTCGTTCGGCTGGATTTTTGTCTCCAACCAGCGCGCGCGGGGAAGAATATCGAGATTGCGCTCGATGGCCACCCGTTCAACCGGCATGCCAATATGCTCGAGCAGGGCGGCGACGGTTAGCCCGTCTGGAATTTCGCGGCGCTCGCCATTAATCGTTACCGTCATCACGAAGATCCCGCAGACGGAGCTTTCGAGCGGGAACGCATGGTGAAGCGGATCTCGTCCTTCGCTGCTCCCATCCGCGCTTGAATTACCAAGGCCAGATCGCCCTTTCCGAGCGGCGGCAGCGGAAATTGCAACTGCAGCCGGCCTCTCTGGTCGCTCGTGCCTGCATGGCGCGCATCCTCTAGCGCGCCCTCGATGACGGCCTCGACTTCAGCGCCCGGCTCGGGTCGCCCGTCAGCGCGGCGCAGAATCTCAATATCCAGTGAGACATGCCCCCCGGAAAGCCACGAGCTGGGGTTGAGCAGCTGCACTTGGATTCCAGCCGCCCGGGCTGCCTGCTCTGCCGCTGCAGCGATGTCCGCATCGAGAGCGCCGGAGCGGAGGTCCTCAATCACGGCGCGGTGCTGACTTTCCACGCGCCGGCGCAATTCATCGATGCTGAACCCTTCCGAGGCGACAAATTGCTCGTAATTCGAAGAGCGCCGGTGGAGCACGCGTCCATTCTGGTACACAGCGGTGTCAATGGCCGGATGCGTGGGGCCACGGTCCTCGGTCTGAATGTGGAACATTTGGTCGCCGACGTGCACGTCCGTGTTGAACCCGGAGCTCATCGGGCAGGGTTTTCCTTTTTCCTATCAGCTACGAATCGAGCCAAAAAAAAATAGGCACCAGGGAGTTCATTTGACCGAGCGCTCACGGGCCGTTATTATACCAGCGCGACGAAAATGACCAGCAATTACCTCGACAACTATGGGCCCTTGTTGCTGATGTTTATACTCGCAGCGGGGCTTTCCGGCGCGCTGCTGGTGGTTTCGACGCTGGTGGGAAAGCACAAGCCGTCAAGGGAGAAGGACCAGCCCTACGAGTGCGGGATCACTCCAACCGGCGATGCCCGCGCCCCCATCTCGGTGCACTTCTACATGGTGGCTTTGGTCTTCATTCTGTTCGATATCGAGGCCATTTTCCTCTACCCCTGGGCGCTCGTTTACCGCGAGCTGAAAGTGTTCGGATTTGTGGAGATGCTGCTCTACATTATGATTTTGTTTGCAGGCTATATTTACCTCTGGAAGAAGGGCGCGCTCGACTGGAGCCACTGATCGCCCTCCGGAATCGAACTCATTGTGGAATCAGAGTTTACTGACAAGAATCCAGTGGTGCAAAAACTGAGGGAGTGGGACGCCCAGGCGGTCGCCGAAGTGATCGAATTCCGGGGCGAAACGACGGTCGTCGTCCCTCGCGAGCACCTGCAGCGCGCGGCTGAATATTTGGCCAGCGAGCCTTCCCTGCGGTTTTCGTTCCTCTCGGACATCACCACGGTGGACCACTTCCCACTCGAGCCGCGCTTCGAGGTGAATTACCACCTGCTTTCGCTCGACCGGCGCGAACGCCTGCGGCTGAAGGTACGCCTGGGCGGGAGCGATCCGGTGATCCACAGCGTGACCCCCGTCTGGCCCACCGCCAATTGGCACGAGCGCGAAAATTTCGATCTCTTTGGCATCCGCTTCGAAGGACACCCTGATCTCCGCCGCATCCTGATGCCGGACGATTGGGAGGGGCATCCGCTCCGCAAAGATTATCCTGTCGAGGGCTATCGCTGAGCCTCGATGAGAATCGTTAATCCATGACCACGACGATTGAGACAGCCGCCGGCACGGCTCAAACAATGGTCCTCAACATGGGCCCGCAGCACCCGTCCACTCACGGGGTGCTCCGCGTGATTCTGGAGTTGGATGGCGAAATCGTAGTGAAGGCGCAGCCGGTGATCGGCTACCTGCACACTGGCATCGAGAAAAGCTGCGAGGCGAAAACCTATTCGCAGGCCATCACGCTGACGGACCGGCTCGACTATCTCGCACCGCTCTCGAATAATTTATGCTACTGCCTGGCGGTTGAAAAGCTGCTCGGCCTGGAAGTTCCCAAGCGCGCGCAATACATCCGTGTGCTGCTGACGGAGCTGACGCGCATCGGTTCGCACCTGGTTTGGCTCGGGACGCATGCGATCGATCTGGGCGCGATGTCCGTCTTCCTTTACACCTTCCGCGAGCGCGAAGAGATCATGAAGATTTTCGAAATGGTCTCCGGCCAGAGAATGATGACCAGCTATTTCCGCATCGGCGGCCTGGCCCTGGAGCCGCCGACGGGATGGCTGGACCGCGTGGCTCAGTTCGTGGAGATTTTTCCCGAGCGTATCAACGAATACGAAGACCTGCTGACCGAGAATCGCATTTGGCAGGGACGCACCAAGGGCGTCGGCTACCTGAGCCCGGAAGACGCAGTGGCCTGGGGAGTGAGCGGGCCGCCGCTGCGCGCCGCGGGCATCGCCTACGACGTGCGCAAGTTCTTCCCCTATTCCAGCTACGAGGAGTTCGAATTCGACGTGCCGGTGCGCACGGAAAGCGACTGCTACGCGCGCTACCTGTTGCGCGTGGCGGAGATGCGCGAAAGCCTGAAGATCGTCAAGCAGGCCATGGCCAAAGTGCCCGCCGAAGGGCCGATTCGCGCCGAAGCTCCGGGCATCGTCCCTCCGCAGCGGGAGAAGATGAAGACGGAGATGGAAGCGCTGATCTACCACTTCAAGATTTTCACCGAGGGTTTTTCGCCGCCGCCGGGCGAGGTGTACCCGCGCATTGAATCGCCGCGCGGCGAATTGGGGTTCTACGTGGCCAGCGATGGCTCGCCAAAACCGTACCGCGTGAAGGTGCGCGCGCCTTCTTTCGCGAATCTCCAGGCGCTGCCGCTGCTTTGCGAGGGACGGGTGATGGCCGACACGGTGGCTTGCATCGGCACTCTGGACATCGTCCTGGGAGAAATAGACCGTTGATGACGTTGCCGGCCAAGCTGGAAAGAAAATTCACCGAGCTTCTGGGCCGCTACCCGGTAAAGCGCTCGGCGCTGATCCCCATGCTGCTGTACACGCAGGATGAGTTTGGCTGCGTCAGCGACGAGATGATTGCTGAAATCGCGCGCCGGCTGGACTTGAATACCTTGCAGGTGAGCGAAACCCTGGCCTACTACTCGATGCTGCGGCGCAAGCCGGCGGGAAAGTGCCACGTGCAGGTGTGCACCAACGTCTCCTGCATGGCGCGCGGCGGCAATGAGCTGTATGCCCACGTCCAGCAGAAGTTGGGCATCGGAAATAAGCAGACCACACCGGACGGGATCTTTTCTCTCGAAGAAGTCGAATGCATCGGCGCGTGCACCGGCGCGCCGGCCATCCAGATCAACTACGACTTCTACGAAAACCTTTCGCACGCCGAAGCCGACCGCATCTTCGACGAAATCCGCGCCGGGCGAAAACCAGAGCCGGTGGGAATCATCACCGGGGCGCGGCACGAGCTGCATCCGGCGGAAGTTCCGGTCATCAGCAAACGGTTTAACGTCCCCGGCGCGAGCCTGATCGATGTGTACCTGCAGTACGACGGTTACAAGGCCCTCGACCGCGGGCTGAACCATATGACACCGGACCAGATCGTCGAGGAAGTGAAGAAGTCCGGCCTGCGCGGGCGCGGCGGCGCCGGCTTCCCCGCCGGAGTGAAGTGGAGCTTCGTCCCCAAAGACACCCAGAAGCCGAAGTACATCATCGCCAACGCCGACGAAAGCGAGCCGGGTACCTGCAAAGATCGCCCGCTGATGGAGCTGGACCCGCACCAGTTGATCGAAGGAATGATCCTGGCGGGCCGCGCGGTGAACGCGCATAGCGGGTACATCTACATCCGCGGAGA
>JBGPZR010000226.1:0-4507 GCA_041493845.1 Terriglobia bacterium
CACGGCGAATACTACGCGCTGATGCTCTTCTCCACCGTCGGCATGATGTTTCTCGCGTGCGGCAATGATCTCGTGGTGCTCTTCGTCGCTCTCGAGACCATGGCGCTCAGCTTCTACGTTCTCTCGGGTTTCCTGCGTCGCGACCGCCGGTCAAACGAAGGTGCCTTGAAATACGTCCTCATGGGCGCCTTCAGCTCGGGCATCCTCGCCTACGGCTTCTCGATACTCTACGGCCTCGCCGGCTCGACAAATCTCGACGTAATCGCCGTCAAGCTCGCGGAGCGTCACGCACAGCTGCACGGCAACGATCCGCTCCTGTATCTTGCTCTCGGCACCGTCGCTGCCGGCGTGTTTTTCAAAATCGCCGCAGTACCGTTCCACCAGTGGGCGCCTGATGTTTACGAAGGCGCGCCCACCACCATCACCGCCTACGTCAGCGTGGCTTCGAAGACCGCCAGCTTCGCGCTCCTGCTGCGGCTGTTCCTCACGATTTTCTGGCCCGTGCGCATGGACTGGGTGATGCTGCTCGCGGCGGTCGCGGTGCTCTCGCTCACGGTCGGAAACCTCGCGGCCATGACGCAGACCAACGTCAAGCGCCTGCTGGCGTATTCCTCGATTGGCCACGTCGGCTACATTCTCCTTGGCTTCGTCGCCGCCGTGAATCCCGATGGTTCGCTCAACCAGCGCGGCCTGCAATCCATGGCCTTCTATCTGTTCGTGTACGCATTCTTCAACACCGGCGCGTTCGCGATCGTAATTGTCTTGCGCCACAAAGGAGTGATTGGTGATGAACTGGACGACTTGAACGGGCTGATGCAGCGCAATCCCGGCGCGGCCGTCCTGATGCTGATCTTTCTACTTTCGCTCGCGGGCATCCCGCCCACCGGCGGCTTTGTCGCCAAGCTTCTGATTTTCTGGGCGCTGATCGAAACAAAGCATTACGTGCTCGCCGTCCTCTCCGTGCTGTACATTCTCCCCGCGGTGTATTACTACTTCCGGATGGTCGCTGCTATGTTCGTACGCGAATCAACCGACCCGGTGCTGCCGGTCATCACGCCCGCGCAGAAATTCGCGCTCGCCACCATGGTGATCATCACGCTCGCCGCCGGAATGTTCCCCGAGCAGTTCCTGCGCCTCGCCACTTATTCGATTCTCATGCCCCTCGGCCACTGAGCCTGGAGCGCCAATGGCCTCACCACCGCCTCCTGCCCCGCGCAAGCGCCCCACCGCCTTCGTAAATCAGCTCGCGATGGCCATGGAGCTCCCGTTCATTCTGATCGGCGGCATTGTGATTGGCGGGGGCCTGGGCTGGCTCGTCGATCGCCATTTTCACACTTCGCCGGGACTGACACTCCTGGGCGGCGCTCTGGGGTTCGGCGGAGGAATGTGGGACATCCTCAAGCGCCTCGCTCGTGCCGAAAAAAATCAAGGGAAGGACGATGCCGGAGGATGAAGCATTCTACGCGGCTGCTGAACGCCGCATCGAGTACTTCACGCTCGCCATCGGCGCTGCCGCTGCAATCGCCGCGGGAATTTTCTGGAGCGCTAAGGCAGGGGCAGGGATCGCCGCAGGTGCGGTACTGTCGTGGATCAACTACCGCTGGATGAAGCAGGGAATTGGCGCCCTGGCGCGGCTTTCAACAGCGCAAGCGGGAGCCGAAAAACCACGCGTACCCACCAGCGTCTATATGAAGTTTCTGGGCCGCTACGCGTTGTTGATCGTGGCGGCCTATGCTATTCTGCGTGGCTTTAGTTTGCCCGCTGCGAGCTTCATTGCGGGCCTTTTCGCAGTTGTCGCTGCCGTGCTGGTCGAAATGACCGGCCAGTTGTTCTGCGGCGGCGCGCAGCCGCGAGCAGATTCTTGAAAGGGTGGGGATGGAGCATCCAATCTGGGTCACGGTTCTGGTGAATCGTCTATTCGGCAAGCTTGCGGCCACGCTGCTGGCGGCGCTTCACATCACCCCTTCGAATCCCGCGTACCCCATTCCGAATCACGTCGCGATGGAATTCCTGGTGTTTGTCATTGCCGCAATCTTCTTCCTTTGGCTCAAGCAGCGAATTTCGGTGGATCGTCCGGGCGGCACGCAGCAATGTATGGAAACCATTCTGACGAACTCGATGGGTGTGGGCGTACGGGATTTGCTCGAAGACAATGTCGGTCACGGCGGGGAGAAATATCTTCCGATGCTCGGCAGTATTGGCATTTTTGTTTTGCTCAACAATCTGATAAGCCTGACGCCAACACTCGAATCTCCAACCGCGGTGGTTTCCGTCCCGCTGGGTTGTGCGATTGTCGTTTTTCTCTATTACAACTGGACCGGCATCACGAAGCATGGGCCGCTTGGCCACGGCAAACATTTTCTCGGACCCGTGCTCGCCATGTCTCCCATCATGTTGCCGATTGAAATTGTCAGCAATCTTGCGCGCCTTCTTTCGCTCACTGTCCGGCTTTGGGTCAATATGATGGTCAGCGAAACTCTTTATGTGCTCTTTCTCGGTTTGATGCTGGAGTTGTACTTGTTTCTCGGAAAATTGGGCGCGGCAGGATACGTGGGCGCCGTGATCCCGCTCATCGGTCCCATACCGTTTATTTTGCTTCATATTTTCGTCGCTGTATTGCAGGCATTCGTCTTCACGATTCTCCCGGTCATCTATGTGGCGGGAGCGGTCGCAGAAGAACATTAATATCGGCATCATCGCCGTCCAATGTGATCCCGGCTGCTTGAGGATGACGGGAGCCACCTCCTGGCGGCAATTTCATAACGAGGAGAACACCATGAAGAGGTACGCGTTGTTCCTGCTGGCGGTCATCGCCATCAGCGTGCTCGCCCCGGCGGCATTTGCGGCAGAAGGCGCGCCGGCGGCGGGAACAAATTGGGTCGCGATTACGTCCGGTTTCGCTATGGCGATTGCCTCAGCGGCTGGCGGCTATGCCCAGGCGAAAGCCACGGCAGCGGCTTGCGAAGGTCTAGCGCGCAATCCGGGAGCTGCGGCGGCGATTCGTTTCGCTTTGATTTTGGCGCTCGTGCTGATCGAGTCGATGGCGCTCTACACCTTCGCCATCGTCTTCCTGAAGGTCAAGTAAGTCTCGAAAGCTGAGAATCTAGGGCCCGGAGGCTCGCCTGAGCTTCCGGGCCTTTATGTCCTTGCCGCACTAACTCTTGCCCAGGCGTCCCTGTATGCGAATACTGTTGACAATATAGTTACTACTGTGATATCATTCGTTTGCCATGGAACTCCACTGGCAGCGCTGCTCGCCACCGTGGGGGCCGCCAAAGTCCCCTGAGGGGCTTCTCACCCTTGAATTTCTAATCGCGAACCGAATATTAGAAACCCACCTAACTCCCTCAGAATCACCATCCGGTACTGGTCTAATCGCGAATAATTCCGGCTTTTCTTGGATTGCTTTTCCAGAGGATCGCAGGGCAGGGAGGGCGCTACCGCGCCGAAAGGGAAAGCGAATCAGCAGCGGTCTTGGCCAGCGCAAGGACCCGGGCGGGAAGGAGGCCGAGATAAATCGTGCCAATGGCGGCGACAGCCAGCGCGACGGTCAGCGCCGGCGCAACCTTCGTTGGCGTGTACTCCTTCGACGGCTCCCAGAAATACATCGCCACGATCACTCGCAAATAGTAATACGCGCCCACCACGCTGTTGATCGCCGCGATCACCACCAGCCACACGATCCGCGAATCAAGCGCCGCCTGAAACGCGAAAAATTTTCCCAGGAACCCGCCGGTGGCAGGCAGGCCCAACAATGAAAGCAAAAACAATGAGAAGCATGCCGCGAGCACCGGCTGCTTCTGTCCCAGCCCGGCGTAGTCTTGAATCTCGAGGCGCTTTTCGCCCGTCTGGCCCAGGTGCGCGAGCACCAGGAACGCGCCCACTTTCATCAGCGCGTAAGCCGCAAGATAGAAAAGCACCGCGGCGATGCCGACGGCGGTGGAAGCGGCGAATGCCACCAGGATGTAGCCCGCGTGCGCGATCGAAGAATACGCCAGCATGCGCTTCACGTTGGTCTGCACCAGCCCTGCCAGATTCCCGATGCACATCGTCAGCACCGCCGAGATCCACACCGCCCAGAACCAGATGCTGCTGGCGGACCCGAACGACACGTAAAAGATGCGCAACATCAGCGCAAACGTCGCGGCCTTTGGCGCGGAGGCAAGAAGCGCTGTCACGGGCGTGGGCGCGCCTTCGTAAACATCCGGCGCGTAAATCTGGAACGGAGCAGCCACCACTTTGAATCCCAGGCCCACAAAAATCAGCCCCAGCCCGAGAATCGCGAGAGCGGGGGGATGAGCCACGCCCTGCAGGGCCGTCTGCACCAGATCAATCCGCGTCGTCCCCGTCGCTCCATACACCATGGCGATTCCATAAAGGAAAAACGCCGTGGCGAACGAGCCGAGTATAAAATATTTGAGCGAAGCTTCATTGGATTGGATCGCTCGCCTGCGGAAGCCCGCGAGGATATAACTCGAAATCGAGCTCATCTCCAGGCCAACGAATG
>JBGPZR010000256.1:0-4079 GCA_041493845.1 Terriglobia bacterium
CACACGCATACGTCTCCTGACGACACGTATGGTGGAAAATCGCATATCGAGCGCCGTTGGGGTACGACGTTTGTTAATGTGGCGGGCCTGACCGCTTACATGGGTGAGCCCGCAAACTGCATTCCGCGAAGCTGGCTTCTTACACTTACCGACGGTAGCGACGAATTGAAGGCGCAGTGCTACATGCATACAAGCGACTACGCACCACAGGGTTGGTACCCAAAATTCGACCGCGTGATCAAACTATCAAAGCCTTTCAAGTTGCCCTAGTAAATGCCGGTATTGTTTGGGAATCGGGGAGTTACCGTCAGCGCTCGGACCAACGAGACTCGATGCTGGGTGGATGACGGCGCATCCGGAAGCTATCTGCCGATTTGATCATGAGCCGTCTGTTCATCGGACGAGAAGCCTGTGAAATTCAGACTGTATAACCAACTGTGAGCATTAGCCGATCAAGGAGCTATGCACCGCGAGGTCTGCACATGAATTCGGATGGTTGCGGGGGTTGGATCCCGCAGTGCGGGACCAACGATCCCGCGTCGCGGGATTATGAGCCTGGCTGCGGAGGATGCTTGTGGAATTTCTGGCGGTCAAGTCCCGTAAGCCGAAAGAATCCATCGCCGCACTTTTGCCGCTTTAACAGGTTCTCGCGAATTCTTGCCGATCGGTAATCCGCTTGAGCCTCCTGATAGACCAGCATCCATGGTTTGTGTCGCGCTGTCCAGCGGCTTAGACCCTGGTTGTGTTGGGCGACGCGATGGTTCACGTTTTCGGAAATTCCGATGTAGAAGCGGCAGCCGATTGCGCTCCAGAGAACATAAACGAAGTAAGGCTTTCCGGATACGCGAGACATGGCAGAAAAAGAGAGGGCTCGTCCCGCCGTCAGCGGAACGAGCCCATGGTTGCGGGGGTTGGATTTGAACCAACGACCTCCGGGTTATGAGCCCGACGAGCTACCAGGCTGCTCCACCCCGCGTAACCATCATAGCGGATGCTCCACGCACGGTCAATTCAATCCAAACCAATCTGCGCGCCTCACCAGGAGCTGTAGGGCGTTCCATCGAACGGAGAGATTTTCTGGGAGGAAGAATTCACGTCACAAAGTCCGCCGGCAACCTGGTCAGGGCTCAGGAGCGTATCGCAGTTGCTCGAGTTCCAATCCTTCAGGCCGGTCATGGGGTCCTTGGGGACCTCTCGAATGTAATTCGGAACCAGATCATCGAGCGAATTTGGCGCCGCCTCTTTATCAAGGGTGTAGTCGTTGATCGCTTTGCGCATGTCTCGCAGATCAGCCCGGAGCACGACTTCGTGGGCCTTGACGACGGTCCGGTCGTAGCGGCCCACAGCAATCGCGGCCAGTATTACGATGATCGAGGCCACCACCATCAGCTCGAGCAGCGTGAAGCCGCGGTCAGGGCGCGCGTGCGGGCGCCTCTCCAGCCGCGGTCTGCAAGCCTGTGTTCTCTTAGCCGAGTTTTCAAGCCGCGTTAAATTGCGCATCACCATTCCGAGTATTTCGTTCCGTTCAGCGCCGTTCCGATTGATTTCGTGTACACATCAAAAATGTTCTGGCCGCCCCATGAAGTTGAGTCCGTATCGTCCTGCACGGAGCGCAAACCCCAATCCGTACCCCCGGTCATGGGGTCGACAGGAATCCGAGACAGGAAATGGATCTTCTGTTTCTGAGGACTGGAAGACTGGCCGCCGAAGACCGACCCGCCGGCAACTTGGCCGCCGGAAAGCGGGACGCCGGTCACGAGGGTGGCCAGATCCGGGGGATACCCCTCGGTGCCCGCCTGCACCTGAATCTGGTTTTTGTCCGCGGCGTCCTTGTAGCGATCAATGGCTCCGCGAATTTGGCGCAGGGCGTAGCGCAGGTCTTCTTCTTTCCTCCGGACTACCATCACGCGCGCCATTGGCACAGCCGTGGTCGCCAGGATCAGCATAATCGCGCAGGCGATAATCAACTCGAGCAGAGTCATCCCTGCTGCGATGGCGCGCACCCTTCGACGATGCGGGGAAGTGGAAGTGAAGGCTGACTTACCGGTCGGCGGTTGGCTTATTTCACGAAGATTCCGGGTCATCTTGCCTCACTGCACCTGAATCGTGGCTTCTCCAGAGACCATCGGAATCGTGCGCTGCAGCGAGTCGCGAGCATTCATCTGGAGTACCTGGAGCGTCGAAGTCCCCGGAGCCACACCGCGGACAACGATTCCGAGCAGCGTGCCCGTCCCGCTCACACCCGGCGTATTCGGCTGGCGCGTGGCGGACACAATCACCTCACCCTTCTGCTGGTCAATGCGCTGGACGATGGCAATCTCTTGCGTGCCTCCGGACAGGAATCCGCCGTTGCGGACTTCTTCCACCTGCACAACAGCGGGGTTGTAATGAATCAGCAGGGGGATTGAGTACAGGTCGGTCACGTTTGACACGGACAGTCCGACCGTCGTCGTATCGCCTTGCCTCAATGCCACCTTTGACGGATCAAAGTGAAGCTGAGGAGCTGGCGCTCCAGTCTGCGGCGGAACCGCTGTAGGCAATGAATTGGGCTTCGCGGGTTGCGGTGCGGCCTCCGGTTGGGTCACCGGCTCTCCGCGATACACACGCACCACGGAGTCTGTGCCGGCAGCCATGGTTCGCAGATTCGCGGCCGTGATGGAAGGCAAGCGAATGATGTGCGGCGTCAGGACGATCAGGACCTCGTTGTCCTGAATCTCGTGGGTGTTGTCCGAGAACAGATATTTCGCCAGCGGAACTTCCGCAAAGCCGGGTATGCCATTCTGGTTCCTCGTTTCAGTGCGCTCAATCAAGCCACCCAGCACGCTTACTTCGCCTTCTTTCAACCGCACGTCGTGCTCAATCTTCCGCTGGCTGATCACCGGCTGATTGATCCCGCCGATGTTGCTGGTGCCCGCGATAGACGAAATTTCGATGGACAGCTTCATGCTCACCTGGTTATCGGGGTGGACCCTCGGCGTGACGTCAATGTTCACGCCCACATCAATATATTGAAACTGCGTGTTCACCAGCGGGTTGACCACGCCCGCGCCGCCGCCAACACCGACTCCAACGCCCGCCTGGAAGCTTCCCGTCGCCACCGGGACGCGGTTGCCGATCTTTAATGTAGCCTTCTGCCCATCGGTCACGCGAATTTCCGGATCTTGAATGATGCGCGTTTTGTTATCCGTGAGAACAAAGTTGGCCACCGCCCCGGGCAGCGTGAGGCTGTAATCGGCCGTGGATAGATGCTTCAGATTTTGAAGCGTGATTTGCGGGGTCGGAGTGGTCGTCGTGCCGGTGCCGCCGGTGCTGCTTGCGTTCGGTTGCACGGACGTCCGCGGCGTGAAGCCGAGCGTAACACTTTGTCCCGGCAGAATTCCCAAATCACGCAGGCGGTCGAGGTTCGCAGACAGCACTTGAACATGGATCATTACTTCGGGCTTGGCCTTGTCGATATCGCGAATGATTTTTCCCGCGAGCACTAGCTTATCCGGCGTGTCGCGTATCACGATGGCGTTCTGCGCGTTCACCTGCTGGATGCGGTGCAAATCGAGCAATTGTCGCAGCCCGGTGACGATTTCAGTCAGGTCCTGCGGCGTGAGCGTGTTCGACACGTAAAACGTCCGCACCACCTCGTCTTCAATGTCTTTGCGCTTCTGCGCATTATCCGGCGCCACGAAAATTATGTTGGCCGTCACCGGCTTCCAAAATGACTTGCTCTCCATCCCGACGGCATCGAGCGCCTGCTCGAGCGTGACGTTGGGAAGCTCCGCGGTAATGCGGCGGGTCGTAAAGTCCGGGTCGAATATCACGCTCAGCCCGGCGAGTTTCGCGATCGTCTCAAACACCACGCGCGCATCATTGGTCATTTTCAGGTTGATGGGTTCGCGCGAGAGGGGTTTCAGCTCGGGTGGGGCCGCCAAAATCGACTCGTCTGGCTGGGGGTTCGGGTTCGGCGTCTTCAAGCCTTGCGCGGCCTGTTGGGCGGCGAGCTGATCCATCGTTCGCCTGACTTCTTGGTCGGCAATAGCGCTGGAGGGGTCGATTGCCTGGCCCTTCTGGAATTCCGCCAGACCAAG
>JBGPZR010000299.1:0-3608 GCA_041493845.1 Terriglobia bacterium
AGAATTTCATCGTAGGAGGAGGCTTTTTCAGCCACTTCACGAAGCTCCCGGTGAGTTTTGCGTGGAATACATTCACAACCAAAAACGGCGCACAGACGGAACAAGAGATGCGTAGCAGGATTGAGCGGTACAGGCGAATCTCTCCCGCTCCGGGCGAGGACTACGTGATTGGATGCATTCTACTTCTATCTCCCTTCTTTTTCCCCGAGGAAGAATGGATTCCGGCTTCGGATTGGGAGCCGAACATCGTTCAAGGGCGCAGCTACGACACCGCGGACTTGCGCGGGGAATCACTGTGGGGAGAAGTGGAACAGCGCCTCAAGGCAGATAGAGCTCTGACGGTCAAACTTGGGGATGGCGGCGATGCCGGAGAAAGATTCGGCGCGCCTCAGCTTGTCCGGGCTCGTCTGGGACAAGGAACGTTTCGTGTCGTCGTAACTGACGCTTACAGCCGACGGTGTGCCTTCACAGGCTCGCCTGTGCTGCATGTGTTGTACGCTGCGCACATCAGGCCATTCACGAAGGACGGCCCGCACGACATTCGCAACGGCATCCTGTTCCGACAGGATGTTCACACGCTGTTCGACCGGGGGTATATCACCGTGACGCCGGAATATCGAGTCGAGGTAAGCCACCGAATTAAGGAAGAGTTTGCGAACGGACACGAATACTACTCGCAGGATGGCAAGAGCATCGACCTACCGAAAGAGGCAAATTCGCGACCCTCCGGTGAGTTTCTCTCCTGGCATAACGAGAACGTCTACCTGGACTAGATATCGCAATTGAAGCTCGGTTGGGTCGCAAGTTGCGCGGGTGAACCAGCGCAAGCGGTACTCGATCAAAAGGCATTGCGCGGCGCGATGAAATCGCGCAAAGAGAAGGCCGCGGCACATTCGGTCTCGCCACTGGCGAGACCTCAGTGCAAGCAAGCGGTAGTCAATCAATATGTGACCCGTTTTTCGGCGGGAAGCGCGTGGCACACCCGCCCGGGTGTCATTCCCACTGCCCCATTCCCTCGCAGATGAATTTGAAATCGGAAGCGAAGAGCGGATGGAAGATCAGAGCCATGGCCGGCAAGCCCATGCGAGCTAACGGGGGCCAAACTACATGCATTGACGCAGATGCACGAGTTTGCTATGTTTTGAAATATGGCGAGCGGAGCGAAAAAGTGAAGCGTCGGGCGATCCGGACCACACAATCCTCAGGGAGCAGCCACAAACTACTGAAAAGTAAGGCGTTAAAGTCATCCGCGAAAGCTAAGGCTGCGCTGCCCGATCCGCTGGCGCCGGCCAAGCAGGCGCAGATGAAGTGCTACGAAGAGGCGCTCAAGTATTTTCAACAGCAAAAGTTTCACAAGGCGAAGCAGTCGCTTGAGCGCGTGCTGGAAGGGCCGAGCAAGGAATTGAGCGATCGCGCGCAGATGCATCTGCGGATCTGCGAGCAGCGGATATCGAGGGTGCCGGTCCCGGCGGTGAAATCGGCGGAGGACCACTATACGCAGGGCGTTGCGCTGATGAATCTAGGGCGTTGGGACGAGGCGCGCGAACACCTGGATCGCGCGCGCAAAGCTGCGCCGAAAGCCGACCACATCGTGTATGCCATGGCGGCGCTGGATTGCCTGACCGGGGAAGCCGAGTCGGCCATGCAGAATCTGAAGGTCGCCATCCAGTTGCGCCCCGAGAACCGCTACCACGCGCGCAACGACGAAGATTTTGCGTTCTTGCAGGAAGACCCGCGCTTCACCGAACTGCTCTACCCGGAACGAGATGGTTCCGCGGGCTAGCCTCTTACTTATCCCGTGAAAAATAAATCGCAGCAGCGTGCCCGGCCCGTGCGGCCTGTGCGGATTGTCGCTCTCGGGGGCGGCACAGGACTATCTACGGTTCTGCGCGGGCTGAAGGAACATGTGGCGGGGCGCAAGAAGGAGCGAACGCATCGGCCAATCGCCGACCTGGCGGCGGTGGTGACGGTGACGGACGACGGCGGCAGCTCCGGGCGTCTGCGGCGCGAATATCAGGTGCTGCCTCCCGGCGACATCCGCAACTGCATGGTGGCGCTGTCGAAGGACGAGCATCTTCTGGGACAACTGTTCCAGTACCGCTTTCCGGCGGGGCGTGGGCTCGCGGGGCACAGCTTCGGGAATCTGTTTTTGACGGCGCTGACGAACGTGACCGGAGATTTTCCGGAAGCGGTGCGCGTGTCGGCGCAAGTGCTGGCGATTCGCGGGCGGATTTTCCCTTCAACGGCGCAGAACGTGACGCTCGAAGCGGAACTCGAGGACGGAAGTATTGTCGCCGGCGAAACGAACATCTCGAAATCGCGCAAGCGAATCCGGCGCGTGCGGCTGGTGCCGAGGCGCGTGCGGCCTGTTCCGGAAGTGCTGGAGGCGATCCGCGCGGCGGATCTGATTCTGGTCGGACCGGGGTCGCTGTACACCAGCATCATTCCAAACCTTCTGGTGGAACAGGTGACGGAGGCGATCCTGCACGCGCGCGCCACCTGCGTGTACATCGCGAACCTGATGACCCAGCCGGGAGAGACGCAGCACTATTCCGTGGCGGACCACGTGCGCGCGATTTACGAGCACACGCGGGACGGTTTGTTCGATTTCGTGGTGATCAATCGCACGCGCGTGACGCCCCGGCTGCTGCGGCGGTACCAAGCGCAGGGCGCGGAGCCGGTCGAGCCGTCGCTGAAAGAACTCGGGCGCATGGGATTGAGCTACGTGACCGGCGATCTGCTGCATCAGGATGGCGTGATCCGGCATGACCAGGCGCGACTGACGAATCTGCTGCTCAACGAGTTCGTCAAGCACGGCACCCGCCGCTGAAGCACCCCCGTCCTGGCTCCGACTGGGAGTCGGAAATCGAAACGCTTTTCTTGCGCCGCCTTGCGGGTGTTCGTATACTGGCCGCCGCTGTTGGGAAGGCGCTCGGATGATGTCGGGAACCAGTCCGGCGGCAATGCCACGCGGCCGGCAAATTGAAAAGCACTCATTCGAATATTTGAGGAGGCGGTGATGTCTGCGCTGGCGCAGGATGAACTGAACGTCTACAAGTCTGCCGAAGCGCGCTTTGAGATCGCGGCGCAGAAGCTGGCGCTGGAAGAAGGCCTCTACCGCTATCTGAAGTATCCCAGCAAGGAAATCACGATTTACATACCGATCATGCTCGACAGCGGGCATCTGGAGGTTTTCATCGGGTATCGCGTGCTGCATTCGACGATTCGCGGGCCGGGCAAGGGCGGAATCCGGTTTGCGCCGGACGTGACTCTGGATGAAGTGCGCGCGCTGGCGGCTTGGATGACGTGGAAATGCGCCGTGGTGAACATCCCATTCGGCGGGGCCAAAGGCGGCGTGATCTGCGATCCGAGCAAACTTTCAAAGAGCGAACTCGAGCGCATCACACGGCGCTACACGGCGGAGCTGAGCGAATGGTTCGGGCCGGAGCGCGATGTGCCGGCGCCGGACATTGGCACAAACGAGCAGACCATGGCCTGGGTGATGGACACCTACGCCATGCACGTCCGGCAGGCGACGACGGCCGTGGTGACCGGGAAGCCGCTGGAGCTGGGCGGCTCGCAAGGACGCAAAGAAGCCACCGGGCGGG
>JBGPZR010000352.1:0-3105 GCA_041493845.1 Terriglobia bacterium
GATTGTGAGCGCAAAAGTCATCCTCGTCGCTGCTTGCGCCATGATTGATGCGGGCGGGCGCGTGGTGCTCCCGGGCTTCACCGACAGTCATATTCATTTTCTCGAAGGGTCGCTTTCGCTGGGCTGGCCGGACTTGAATGGCGCAGGATCGATCGCCGAAATCGAGAAGGTGTTGAGGAACTACGCGGCATCGCATCCGGGCAAGAATTGGGTGTTCGGGCAGGGTTGGTCGTACAACGCATTTGGCGCAACCGCTCTCCCAGACAAGGCCGTCCTCGACCGCATTTTCCCCAACCGGCCTGTTTACCTGGAGTCATTCGACAGCCACTCGGCGTGGGTGAACAGCAAAGCGCTGGCTCTCGCCGGGATCAACCGCAATACCCCCGATCCACCCGGCGGGAAAATCGTTCGCGCGACGCAGACGGGCGAACCCACAGGCGCCCTCCTCGAGGATGCGCGCCATCTGGTGAAGTCCGTCGTTCCCCAGCCGTCACGGGAAGAAAAACTCGCGGCGTTGCGCAGAGGGCTTGGCCTGGCGAGAAAATATGGCCTGGTCCGCGTGCATGCGGCAGGGGAGCCGCCGGACACCTTCGGCGATTTCTACGATGTGGACCTGTTCGATCAATTGCGCCGGATGGGGCAGCTTACCGCCCGCTTCTACATTTCCAAGGATATTCAGCCACCCGAACTAACCACAGCGGATCTGGCAGCGCTCGAGCAGGCTCGCGCCCATTATCACGACGACTGGATATCCGTGGGCGCGGCAAAGTTTTTCCTAGATGGGGTCATCGAAAATCAGACCGCTGCGATGCTTGCGCCCTACAGCGATGCGCCAGGAAATTCCGGCACCACGCAGTGGAACCCGGAGAAGTACACACAGGCAGTGGTGGAACTTGATCGCCGGGGATTTCAGATTTTCACCCATGCGGTGGGTGATCGAGCTGTCCGGCTGGCACTCGACGCTTACGAGCGAGCAAACCGATCAAACGAGACCGTGGACCTGCGCCACCGGATTGAACATATCGAAGTTATCTCACCCGATGATATTCCCCGATTTGAGTCGCTCGGCGTCATCGCCAGCATGCAACCACTGCATGCCTATCCGGAGGAAGGCGTCTGGGGCCGGCACGTGGGTACCGAGCGCGAAACATTTGCGTTCGCATGGAACAGTCTGGAAAAGGCCGGAGCGCATCTGGCATTCGGCAGCGATTGGGAAGTGGTGACCATGAATCCGTGGCCGGGCGTGCAAGTCGCCGTGACCCGCCAGGACGACAAGGGGTTGCCAGCCGGTGGTTGGGTGCCCGAGCAGCGCATTTCTGTCGCACAGGCAATCGCCGGGTATACCATCGGGGCCGCGTATGCCGGCCATCGCGAAAATGCCGAGGGATCGCTTGAGCCGGGCAAACTTGCCGACCTCATCATCGTCTCGCAAAATCCGTTCGAGGTGGATCCCCACGAACTGGGAAAAACGCGTGTGGTGACTACCATGGTTGGCGGCCGCGTGGTGTATCAGCAGCCGGGTGGTTCGTTCGGGCCCGACAGCAAAAATCAGCCGGGAACAAAATCCCATCCATGAAGAAAACTATAACCATCGGAGCGCTGGCGGCCCTCGTCACGCTTTCCTTCGGCGGATGCAAGAAGCAGACCCCGTCGCTCACACTGCTGGTCTGGGAAGGCTACGCGGATCCGTCGTACGTGCGCGCGTTTGAGGAGTCGCACAACTGCAAGATCAGCGCGTCGTACATGGGATCGAGCGACGAGTTAGTCGCGAAGCTTCGCGGGGGCAGCGCCAGCAATTACGACGTCATCTCGCCCTCTAGCGACGTGGCCACGATGATGGCATCTTCCGGCCTCGTTGCGCCGCTCGATCTCTCGAAGCTGCCTTCCTACCCCCAACTTTCCGAGCGGCTGCGTTCCCTGCCGCTTGTTCGCGTGAACGGCAAAGTGTACGGCGTGCCGTTTACATGGGGCCCGAATCCGCTTCTCTACGACACAAAAGCTTTCCCCACTGCACCCGATAGCTGGGCCTTGCTATGGGACCCGAAATTAAAAGGGAAAATCTCCGTGTGGGATGAGCTTTCTACCCTGTACATGGCCGCGCAACTCCTGGGCTATGACAAGCCGGACCCGAGCCACCTCTACAACCTGAGCGACGCAGAACTTGAAAACGTGAAAAAGAAGCTGCTCGAGCTGAAGCCGAACATCCGAAAAATCTGGACCACCGGCGGCGAGCTTACAAATCTTTTCGAGAATCACGAGGTGGTCGCCGCGATGGGCTGGCCGCTGATGACGAATCAGCTTCGCAAGGTGAACTTCCCCATCGGCGAAACTATTCCCAAAGAGAACACCACCGGATGGATCGATCATCTAATGATCACCGCCGCGAGCGAACACAAAGAACTTGCCACGCAATTCCTTGAATACATGATCGAAGCGAAGACGCAGAAGGCCGTCACGGACGTCACTGGATACGACCCCGCCAATCCACAAGCCGGACAATTCCTGACTGCGGAGCAACGGAAATCGCTGCATCTCGACAACGTTGATGAATACATGACGCGCATTTATTTTTGGCAGCAGGTTCCACGCCGCGACAAGTACAACGAAATCTGGAACGAGGTGAAAGCCGCCCAGTGAATTTCCCCATTCCCAACCGCAAAAGTCATCTGCGACGACGGCTTTGCCCGGCGATCTCCTTTTCGCCTCAACGATTCACGCACGGAGCGGGTAAGTGACAGCTCCCCTCACGCCGGATTCACTCCGGCCATCGGCGCCTCCGCGCGAAGCGCTGCTTTCGATCCGCGATGTCCTCAAGAGATTTGGGAAACGCAGCGTGTTGCGTGGAATTACTCTCGACGTTGCTGCGGGAGAATTTCTGACCATCCTTGGCGAAAGCGGGTCAGGAAAGACGACCTTGCTGCGCTTGATTGCCGGGTTTGAACAGCTCGACCGCGGTGAGATCTGGATGGCCGGCGAGCGCCTTGATCCAATTCCGCCCTTTCGCCGCCCGGTGAACACCGTATTTCAAAGCTACGCCTTGTTTCCGCATTTGTCCGTGTTCGAAAACGTGGCCTACGGACTTCACGCGACGGGCGCCGCCAAAGC
>JBGPZR010000177.1:0-5207 GCA_041493845.1 Terriglobia bacterium
CCCGAACCTGCAGCTGCGCCGGCCGCCCACGCCGCAGCCATTGCGGAAGCTGCTGCGGAGGTAGCCCGCGCGTCCGCTGAAGAGAGACATGCGTCGGCGGCTTTCGCGATGTCCCTCTCCGATCCAGAGCGCGAAAATGAGAAGGTGCAGCAGCTTTACAGGAGACTCATCGACGCGCGCACGGAAGCCGGAGATAAAGCTGCGGCACCGAGCCTGAAAGACTTTGAACGGTTCGTCCGCCAGAAAACAAAAGACCTCATAGACAAAGGCGGCCATGAAATCGAATACACGGTCAGCGTCGAGGCCGGACGCGTAAGACTGAAGGCTCGTATCTCGAACTGACGCGGTAATCTCTTTTTTCCTCCAGGCCTCTTCCGAAATTTTCCACGAACGCTTACACTAGCCAGCCCTTCCCTTATTGGAGGTTCTTGCTTGGCAATCGAACGGGCGCTGATCAGCGTGTACGACAAAACCGGCGTGGTGGAATTTGCACGCGAGCTCGCGTCATTCGGTATTGAAATTATTTCGACGGGAGGCACGGCGCGGCTGTTGCGCGAAGCGGGAATACCTGTCCGCGATGTGGCCGAACTGACGGGCTGGCCGGAAATGCTGGGCGGGCGCGTGAAGACGCTGCACCCGAAAGTGCACGGCGGCATTCTGTTTCAGCGAGGGAAGGCGGAAGACCGCAAGCAGGCAGCCGAGCACGGAATCGTTCCCATTGATCTGGTGGTGGTGAATCTGTATCCATTTTCCGCCACGGCGGCGAAACCGGGGGTCACTGCTGATGAGCTTATCGAGAATATCGATATCGGCGGGCCGGCCATGGTGCGCTCTGCGGCGAAGAATTTTCAAAGTGTGGGAGTGGTGACCGATCCAAGCGATTACGCGGCCGTTTCGGGGGAACTGCGCGAGAAGCGCGAATTGAGCTTGGCGACCCGGCTGGCGCTTGCGCGCAAAGCGTATGCGCGCACGGCGCGGTACGACGGCGAGATTTCCACGGAACTCGAGCGGCTGGCTGCGAACGGCAACGTGACGCTCGGCACGCTTGGTAAATTGCCCGAGCGGATCCATATCGCGCTCGAGCGGCGGCAGGCCATGCGCTACGGCGAAAATCCTCACCAGGCCGCCGCGCTTTACATCCCCGCGGGACGCCCCGCTGCGGGACTGGCGGGCGCGAAGCAACTTCAGGGCAAGGAGCTTTCCTACAACAATCTTGTGGACCTCGATGCAGCCTGGGGGCTTTCGCAGGAATTCCGGCACCCGGCTGTGAGCATCATCAAGCACAATAATCCGTGCGGCGCTGCGGAGCAACAAACGTTGCGCGAAGCGTATTTGCAGGCGCTCGCGTGCGATCCCGTCTCCGCGTATGGCGGGGTGCTGGCATTCAACCGCGCGCTCGATGCGGCGACAGCCGGAGAAGTGGCGAAATTATTTGTGGAATGCATCGTGGCGCAGGGATACGAACCCGCAGCGCTCGAAAAATTTGCAGCGAAGAAAAATCTGCGGCTGCTGGAAATGCCGCGCGACCCGGCAGCTGAGGAGCTCGAATTGAAACGGATTTCCGGCGGGGTGCTGGTGCAGGAGCCGGATCGCCACGAGATGAACGAAGCGGATCTGAAAGTGGTCACGGCGCGGGCCCCCAGCGACGCGGAGCGGCGCGCCCTGCTGTTCGCGTGGAAGGTGTGCATGCACGTGAAATCAAACGCCATCGTGTTCGCTCGCGAAGGGCAAACCATCGGCGTGGGCGCAGGGCAGATGAGCCGCGTGGATTCCGTAAAAATTGCAGTGATCAAAGCGGGCACCGCGGGGCTGGCACTGCAGGGCAGCGTGGTGGCTTCCGATGCTTTCTTCCCATTCCCCGACGGCGTGGAAGAAGCCGGCAAAGCGGGCGCGACCGCTGTGATTCAGCCCGGCGGCTCGGTGCGCGATGCAGAGGTGATCGCCGCCGCGAACAAGCTGGGGATGGCGATGGTCATTACCGGCGTGCGCCACTTCCGGCACTAGGCTTTTCCGGGGTTGGCTTCTGCCGGTGGTAGGTGATTTCGATCACTTGCGGATCACCGGTTTCGGGGATGATTTCTGAGCGCGCCGTATAGGTATCTGCGTCCACGCGGATCATGATCGCGTGCTTGGGCAGGCCGTTCACCGCGTTCTCAAAGTCCACCTTTTTTGCGTCCAGGCTCGCAAGGTTCAAAACAGTTGCTCCGGATTTTTCCCACGGAACCAGCTCCGGCGTGAAATGCCGGAAGAAGAAGTCGATGCCGTCGGGCTTTTCAACCAGGGTGAAGAGTTCGAGGACGAGTGTCTTGTCGCCTTCGACCAGCCGGAAGAGGCCTGTCATCACGCCCGCTTTCGGCGCGAACCACGCCTGCTCGGCGACCCGTGGGCCCCAATCGCCGCGCCAGCGCCCCTCGAGCCATGCGAGGTCAGCCAAGGTCGCTTTCGTTGCGGTGGCAGGAGCGGGCGTTGGCTGCGGCGCTGCTGTCGCAGCCGTGGTGGATTGCGTGCCAACCCCGGTTGGCTTCTGGGCTCTGGTGGCCGGGGGCTGCGCAGCCAGCAACCATAGCGCCGCGCAGGCCGTTCTGAGGATAAGTTTCATTGCCGCATTCTCCATGACCGTCTCCCTGGATGGCCCATGCTCTCGCATAAGAATAGTACACTTAATTCCAAAATCCTCTGGTACACGGGCATCCCGCGGGGCATCCGTCGCGTCGCACCTGTGTGAGGTACCGACAGGAACGCGCCGCCGGGGAAAACTTTGACGGCCTTCCGGCCATATACGATAATGGAGTTTTGCAGCGAGCGTATGAAAACTATTCTTAGCATGGCCATCGTGTCTGTTTTCTGCTGCACCCCTCTTGCGCGGGCACAAGCCCCTGCCGCCAATGCGGTCCAAGCGCAGACGACCACGAAGTCCCTTGCTTCTCAGGCAGCGAATCAATCAAGCCGGGCCGACGCTTTCTATTACTTCTCGATCGCCCATCTGGACGAGCAGCAATTCGAAATGACCGGCCGGGGCGAACTGGCCACGGAGTCCATCGAGTACTACAAGAAGGCCCTCGAACTTGCGCCGGGATCGTCGGTGATCATGGAGCGGCTGGCTGAAATTTATGCCAAGTCGCAGCGCACGCGCGAAGCCATACAGCAGGCCATGGAGGCGCTTAAGGCCGACCCGGACAATCTGGCTGCACACCGGTTGCTGGCACGAATTTACGTGCGCACGCTCGGCGACATGAGCCCGGGAGAACTTCAAAAGGAAAACCTGGAGAAAGCCGCCGAACAGTTTCATGCGATCTTGAAGCTCGACCCAAAAGACATCAGCTCAGCCTTGTGGCTCGCGCGGCTGTACCGCTTTGAAAACCGGCATGCCGAGGCGGAGAAAGTCCTGCGCGGCATTTTGGAGCGCGATGCGGACAACGGGCCAGCCCTCGAACAATTGAGTCAGCTTCTGATTGATGAAGGCCGCTCGCAGGATGCGGTCGAATTGCTGTCGAAGTCTGCGGGAGGTTCCTCCTCCCCTGAAATCTACGACTTGCTGGGCGACGCCTATTCGCAAGGCAAGGACTTCTCCAAGGCAGAAGACGCGTACCGAAGGGCGGTCGATGCCGATCCGGATGATGCCGGACATCGCCACGGGCTGGCGCAATCGCTCCTATCGCAGGACAAATACGCAGCGGCGCTCGAGCAATTCAGGAAGCTTTCTGAACTCGAGCCAGGCACGGCGGAAAATTATCTGCGCATGGCGCAGCTCTATCGGCGGATGGGGCAATACGATCAGGCCGAGTCAAGCCTCCTGCGTGCGAAGCAACTCGCCCCCGGCAGCCTGGAGGTGCTCTACCACGAAGCGCTGCTCTACGAAGACCAGGGGCGCTACGGCGACGCCATCAAAGTCCTGACGGACGCGATCGCGGGCATCAAGAGCCAGTCAACCGGCGAAGGGAATCCCAGCGCGCTGGCGATTCTCTACGAACAGCTCGGCCGGACGTATCGCGAGCAGGAGAATTATCCCGCAGCGATTCACACATTCGAGGAAATGGCAAAGCTGAGCCCGGACGCGCAAAGGCGCGCCCAGATGCTGCTGATTGATACCTACCGCGAGAGCCATGATATCGATCGCGCCATCGCTGAAACAAAGAAGGCGCTCGAGCAATCTCCCAAGGATCAGAGCCTCACCGTCACGTTGGCCATGCTGTACGGCGAGAAAACCGACACCGCCACGGCGACGAAACTGCTCACCGCCCTGCTGCATGGCAACGACAGCGATCAGGAAGTTTATCTGGACCTGGCGCAAGTGCAGGAACGCGGGCGGAAATATGCGGAGGCCGAGGAGTCTGCGCAGAAAGCCAAGGCGATGGCCCGCAGTGACGCCGAGCAAGTGAGCGCGGCCTTCATGATGGGCGCCATCTTCGAGCGGCAGAAGAAATACGACTTAGCCGAGGAGCAATTCCGCAAAGCGCTGGCCTTAAATCCCAACAATGCCGCGGTGCTGAATTACTACGGCTACATGCTGGCGGATCGCGGAGCACGGCTGGACGAAGCCACCGCAATGATTCAGCGCGCGGTCACGCAGGAACCCAACAACGGCGCCTACCTCGATAGCCTCGGCTGGGTTTATTACAAGCAGAACAAATTCGCCGAAGCGGAAGAAAATCTGCGCAGGGCTGCGAGCCGCTCGGGTCATGATCCCACCGTTCTGGGCCATCTGGGCGATGTGTATATGAAGTTGGGCCAGACCGAGCGCGCCGCCGAGCTCTGGGAGCGAGCCCTTTCGGAATGGCAGCGCGCGCTTCCGGCGGATTATGAGGCCGAAAAAGTGAATGAGCTCGAAGCGCAATTGAAAACCCTGAAGCGCCACATGGCGCAGAAATCCGCGACGGATTCAGCCAAACCGCAGTAAGCTCCCCGCATGCCCGTCGCGAAAAGTGCCAGCAAAAGAAGCTCGCTGCGCCTGCGCGCGTTCGCGAAAGTGAATCTCTGCCTCCACGTGCTGGGCCGTCGCCCCGACAAATACCACGAACTCCGCACGATTTTTCAGACGATCTCGCTGCACGACACGCTCGAGCTTTCCATCACGCCCGGTTCGGGAGGCATCGAATTTTTCATGACGTCGAACGATCCGGCGTTGCCGCTGGGTCCGGACAATCTCGTGTGGCGCGCGATCCAAGCCATCATCCCTGAAATCGGATTTCAAGGCAGTGTCTCCGTTC
>JBGPZR010000362.1:0-2970 GCA_041493845.1 Terriglobia bacterium
AGGAACGCGCGAATCCAGCGTTGGGATTCCGCCGGAAAGTCGCTGTAATTCTGTTTGGCGTGAACGAGCACGAAGTTCATCACCGCGCGCAGCTCATGACCTATCTGCGGATGCTGGGCACGCCCGCCCCAGAGCCATTCAAGAAGCCCAAATGATGAACTGAACGCGCCAGCGCTATTTCAGTTCGCGGACGCTTGTGGGTGGGCTGTCGAGGCAAACCATGTTCTCATCGCGTCCGCTCGAGAGAAGCTCGCAATCAATTTCCTGCGCACTTCGAATCGCCTCGGCCGAGGTCGCTCCGGCTGCGGTGGCGCAGTGCATCCCGCCTTTGAACGTCACGCACACCTCATATTTAACGTGCGTCTGCTGGAAGGAGGAGTAGAGCAGCACGCCGATCAAGGCGAGGCCGCCCAGCGCCATAATCCATCGCATCTGATTTGACTTCTTCGGCATTCGCCTCCTGAGTGCGATGCTTTGTGACGCTACCGCTCGTCCCGGTCCTCAGCGCCGGAGCGGCGCGCCAGTTCCTGCTTGATATATTTCCGCGAGTAAGGCGCGAGCGTCTCGAGTGTCAAAACGTCCTTCAGATCCCGCAATGTGAGATTCGGCAGAATCGCGCGCACCACGTGGGCAGGCGTGTGCATGTTCCGCACCAGCGCCACACGTACATTGTACTGGCAAGACCATTTGGGATCTCTTGCGATCGTTGCCACCACGCGTTCCGGCAGCCCCGGCTTCGCTAATACCTTCAGCACCTGGCTTTCTGTGAGGAACGCGTTGGCAAGCGCAAGTTTTACGGCCTGTGGATGGCCCTCGGCCAGCAGTGCGCCGGCAACGCGCGCAGATCCGCGGCGCGCCAGCGTCAATTTTTGCCCCACCGGCACATGTGGCACACGCGTGATGATGATTTCATCGGCCACACGGCGAATTTCCGCGGGCGCAGACGGAAGCAAACTCAAGCGCACAAGATCGAAAAGGTAAAGCTGCCGCAGGAGCGCGAAGGAAATCCTTCGCGGTGTGTGCGGATGCCGGGCCAGGCGCAGGCGGATCCCTTCGCTCGAAGTCCACTTCCCTTCTGAAGCCACGGCGGTCAGGACGCTTGCGGAGAGATCGAGGCGCTCGAGCATCTGGCAGACGTGCGGCTCTTCGAGGTGCGGGTTTTCAAGCAGCGCGAGAAGAGTGCCTTCGTCCACTTCATGGAGGAGGGCCTTCAATTCATCTCCGGAGGCAGACCGCGCTAGGTCTCGGCGCGTCGTCGTTTCATCCGGCATGAGCCTTTCGCCGTCCCAAACGAATCGCGAGCTGCGCCGCCGCTTCCGCCGGCTTCTCTCGCAAGGTGACAACTCGCGCACGAGGCGCGATGCGCTTCGCAACGGCCTCGCGTCCGGCACCACCGATTCCGGCACAAATTCCGTGAATATTGTCGGCCTTGATGTGCTGCCGTTCCAGCACCATGTCGGCAGCGTCGCTCAGCGTGAACCAGGCCTTGGCATACCCTGCGCGCAGCGGATTCGAGGGGCCGGCGGTGGCGTGAGCGAGTACCGCGCCCACCGCATCCACCAAAATGCAGTCCGTCTTCGTGCCGCCGCCGTCAAATCCGAGGTAGTAGCCCTCGCCTGCTGCCTGCTTTTCCTGTGGCATTCGTTTTTACCTTGCTTGACAGTGTTTGGAGCGGGCAGTTAGCATCGCGCGACTCGTCGGGCGCGGCGCAATGCAGATCAGCCCAATTGATTTCGCTATCCTGGTGCTCTATCTCGCGGGCATCACGCTGTTCGGCGCCCGCTTTCGCCGCGGCCAGAAAACACTCCGCGACTATTTTCTCGGCGGCCGGACCGCGCCCTGGTGGGCGCTGGCGCTCTCGATCGTCGCGACAGAGACTTCGACGCTCACAATTATCTCGACGCCCGGAATCGCCTTCGGCGGAAATCTCGGCTTTCTGCAACTCGTGCTGGGCTACCTGCTCGCGCGCGTAATACTTTGCGTGGTCCTGATCCCGCAGTATTTCCAGGGCGAATTCTACACGGCTTACCAGCTTCTGGAAAAGCGATTTGGAGTGCGGATGAAATCGGCCGCCGCGATCATCTTTCTTGCCACGCGCGCGTTAGCGGAAGGCGTGCGCATCTCGGCCATCGGCAAAGTCGTGAGCGTGGCGTTTGGGACCGGCGAGCGACTCTCGATCCTCATCGTTGCCGTGCTCACGCTTATTTACACCTTCGAGGGTGGAATGCGCGCGGTTATCTGGACCGACGTGATCCAATTCGCGCTCTACCTGACCGGCTCGATCGCCGCGTTTTTTTTGTTGTTGCACAAGATTCCCGGCGGATGGATGGAAGTTACGCACGCAGCGGCAGCCGCGGGAGGAAAGCTGCGTATCTTTGATTTCGCATTCTCGCTTACGCAGAGCTACACATTCTGGTCCGGCGTGCTGGGCGGAACGTTCTTGACCATGGCCAGCCACGGCACGGACCAGACCATGGTGCAGCGATTGCTGGCGGCGCGAAACGAGCGCGACAGCAAAACGGCGCTGCTCGCGAGCGGCGTGATCGTGTTCGTGCAATTCGCTTTGTTCCTCCTGATTGGCGTGATGCTGTTCGTGTTTGCACAGCACAACTCGCTGCCGGTGCCCGGCGTGGACCCCGACCGCATTTTTCCGCAATTCATCGTGCACGACATGCCCGTGGGACTCACCGGCCTGGTGCTCGCTTCGATCTTTGCGATTGCGATGTCGAACGCAAGCGGCGCGTTGAACTCGCTGGCATCCTCCAGCATCATAGACTTGGGGACGCAGCGTGTGGATGCGGCACATCCGCTCCGGCGTTCGCGGCGAATGACGCTTGTGTGGGGCGTCGTGCTCGCTCTGCTCGGCTTGATTCGCTGGGGGCCGGTGCTGGTTGCGGGGCTAACCATCGCGTCCATCACGTATGGCGCGTTGCTTGGCGTGTTTCTCCTCGGCACGTGGAACCGGCGCGC
>JBGPZR010000269.1:0-3995 GCA_041493845.1 Terriglobia bacterium
CCCGGAATCCACGCAGACGCGCCCTGCCGTTATCGGTTCGCGCCGGTGAGCCCTGCCATCGGCGGTAAATTCAAGCGGCTGGCCGCTCTCCAGCAGAAAAATTTCGCCGGAAACCGCGCCCACCTGTTCCGCCAGAGCCGCATGCTGGAAGAGCTGCCGGTACTCTCCGTGCAGCGGAATGAAATATTTCGGCCGCACCAGTTGCAGCAAAATCTTCATTTCTTCCTGGCTGGCATGGCCGGAGACGTGAATGGGTGCGGACCGGCCGCCTTCGTAATACACCAGCGCGCGCCGGCGGAAGAAGTGATCAATCATCCGGAAAATCGCTTTCTCATTCCCGGGAATCAGGCGCGCGGAAAGAATGACGGTGTCGTTTTCCGCGACGCTCATCAGGCGGTGATTGTCCACGGCGATGCGCGAGAGCGCGGAAAGTGGTTCCGCCTGGGTGCCGCTCGCGAGCACGACCAGCTTTTTCGGATCGAAGCTCTTGAGGTCCTGCGGGCGCACCACGCTGCCGTCCGGAATCCGCAGCTTTCCGAGACCATGAGCGATCTCGATGTTGTCTACCATGCTGCGGCCGACAAACCCAATCTTCCTTCCCACCATCCGCGAAATATCGATCACTTGCTGGATGCGGTGGATGGAGCTCGAAAAACACGACACCACCACCTTCTGCGGCGCCGCACGGAATAATTCTTCGAGGCGCACCACCACGGCCTTCTCGGATGGCGTAAAGCCCGGCCGTTCGACGTTGGTGCTGTCGCTGAAAAGCGCCAGCACGCCTTCCTGCCCGTAACGCGCGAAAGCGTGCAGGTCGAATGGCTTTCCGTCCACCGGCGTGGGGTCAATCTTGAAATCGCCCGTGTGGATGATCACACCTACTGGCGTGCGAATCGCCAGCGCCACGCAGTCAATCGTGCTGTGCGTCACGTGGACGTACTCGATCTGAAACGGTCCGAGCGTGGTGGTCTGCCCCGCCGCCACTTCGTGGAGCTTCGCTTTATCAAGCAGCGCGTGCTCTTCGAGTTTCTTCCGCACGATTGCCAGCGTGAATTTCGTCGCGTAAATCGGCACATTCAGATCGGCCAGGATGTAGGGAATCGCGCCGATGTGGTCTTCGTGCGCGTGCGTCAGCACGATGGCGCGCACCATGCGTTTGTTCTGCTTCAGGTAGGTGGTGTCCGGGATGACGATGTCCACGCCGAGCAATTCCTGCTCGGGAAACATCAGCCCGGCATCAATCACAATAATGTCGTCGCCCGAGCGCAGGGCGAGCATGTTCATTCCGAATTCGCCCAACCCGCCCAGCGGGATGGCCCACAGTGAAGGCTTGCTCAAAAGTTTCTTCCGGCTTTCTCGCTCAGCTCGATCGAGGAACGGCCTGCGGCGTGTGAACTCAATCTCGCCTCAAGTGGTACCCGGCTGTCTTGATTCTACTCTCGTCCGCCGCCAGCAAAAAGTCTGGCGATGGCAACAAGCAGGACAGCGCCCACCGTGGCCGCAGCCAGGCTGCCGATGAAGCCGAAAGCCACAATGCCCAGCTTCGTGAAAATCCAGCCGCCGAGTACCGCGCCGATCAGGCCCAGAATCACGTTTACGATGCAGCCGAATCCGCGCCCGCGTGAAATTGTTCCGGCGAGCCAGCCTGCCAGCAATCCGATGATGATCCAGCCAATCAGCCCGCGGCGCGCCGACATCTGGACAAAAACCCCATCCTGGAAGAGAAAGCAGTAAGCAGCCATCGCGCTCATGAAAATGGCCTCCTCAAATTACCCCTGGCAGAAAATGTAGCCCAGGCACTTGTACACCAGCTTCGCGGCCAGAAAATCCGACGCGTGGTCGCCGGGCTGCGGCAATAGCTCCACCACGTCCATCCCCACGATTTTCTTGTGGTCTGCAACGGCGCGCACAAGCGACGTCACCTGGTGCCAATCGAGGCCTCCAGGCTCCGGCGTTCCTGTCGCCGGCACGATCGAAGGATCGAAGCCATCCAGGTCGATGGTGAGATATACACGCGGACTCAGGTCAGCGAGCACTTTCGCAATCCAGCTCTTCAGCGGCGCCCTGGAGATATCTTTGGCCCAATACACGCTCGTCCGCAGATGAGGCATCGCCTTGGCTTCTTCCACCGACAGCGAGCGGATGCCCACCTGCACCGCCGGGCATGTCTCCACCACGCGCCGCATGGCACAGGCGTGGCTCTTTGGGTTTCCCTGGTACTCATCGCGCAAATCCGCATGCGCGTCAATTTGCAACACGCACAGGTCCTTGTATTTTTTCGCCACCGCGGAGACGAGTGGCGGCGTCAGGGAATGCTCTCCTCCCAGCGCCACGGGGAACTTCTCGTCCTCGAGCAACGCGAGCTGAGCCGTGTACAGCTCGGTCATCACTTCATCGAGCGTGCCGTCCATGGTGTCAATCGGCGCGAGCGTGTGGATGCCGATCTCTTTGTAGGGCTCGAGCTCGAGTTCTTCATCGTAGAGTTCCATATTGCGGCTGGCCGCCAGAATTGCGGCGGGGCCGTTGCGCGTTCCATGCTCGTAGGTGGTGGTGCGCTCGAGCGGAACCGGAAAAATCACCGCGCGCGAAGTTTCATACTGTGAATGTTCTTCAGGAAGGCCGCCGAAATTTTCGGGCGGCATCGGAGTGTATCGAGTCATCGTGGGTGTAGGCTCGCTCGGATAATTCGAAATACCTCTTTCACCGGCGGCCTCATTTGTACTATCAATGGTGCGCGCACGGCCACATTTTCGTGCGCCCGGTTTCAACGGGCGGGAATACATTACCTGCGAGGACGCTGAATGGCAAAGAAAAAGGGCGCGACGGGAAGGATTCTGCACGATCCGATCACGGACCATCTCACGCCGATCTATCCGCTCGATCTTTCCCGCATCAAGACGATTGACGATCTCGTTCGCGCGATGGGGCAGACTGCGTTTACTGCCCGGCAGGTGGGCGATGCCGCCGACGTCCTCGAAGCCATGGCCCGCGACAAAGACTGCTTCGCCGTCATGACGCTTTCTGGCGCGCTCACAGTTGGAAAAATGGGGCTGGTTTTTTGCGATCTCGTGGAATCCGGCGTCATCAAGGCCATCGTCTCCACTGGCGCGCTGATGGCTCACGGCCTGGTGGAAGCCACCGGCCGTTCGCATTTTCGCTACAACGAAAAAATGGACGATCGCGAACTCTTCGCCGCCGGCTACAACCGCGTCTACGATTCGCTCGAACCCGAAGTGAACCTCGACCACGTCGAGGAAGTGATGCAGCAAATCCTCGAGCGCTGGGACGCGAATGACGTTGCCTGCAGTTGGAAGATCAATCGCCGCATCGGCGAATATCTGGTGCGCCACTCGAAGGGCCGCGGAATTCTGAAATCATGCTACCAGCACAACGTGCCGGTTTTCGTTCCCGCATTCACCGATTCCGAGCTGGGCATTGATTTCGCGCTCCACCAGCGCTTGCGCAAAAAAGCAGGACAGCAGCTTCTGCGTTTCGACCCTTACGAAGATTTCGAGCACTACGCCGCCACCATGCTCGCCACCAAGCGCATGGGCATTTTCACCGTCGGCGGCGGAGTGCCGCGCAACTGGGCCCAGCAATTCGGCGTCTATGCCGAACTGCTCGCAAGGCGCGGCTACGAAAAACTTCCTTTGAAGCGCTACAACTATGGGGTGCGCATCTGCCCCGAACCGGTCAATTGGGGCGGACTCTCCGGCAGCACCTACACGGAAGCGGTTTCATGGGGGAAATTTGTGCCGCTCGAAGAAGGCGGCCGGTTCGCGGAAGTGCTCGACGACGCCACGGTTGCGCTGCCGCTCATCGTTGGCGCAGTCCTGCAGCGCATCGGCTACCTCAAAACTGCCAAGCGCCAGTAGACGTGGAGCGAGGAGATGAATCAATCGCGCGCGGTCTTACTGGAGGAATGCGCTACTGAAGAGTTGGACTGACTTCGAATCTGAAATTTGCAATCTCAGAATCAATCGTCTTCGCCGAGG
>JBGPZR010000110.1:0-6875 GCA_041493845.1 Terriglobia bacterium
ATGAATCAGGGCACAGCGCAAGTCTACGTGTACAACGACCTGAAGGTGACAATTCAGAACGGCAAAGTGGTGGATGTGCAGTAGCAGGAAACGCTGCGAAGCAATTCCGACAGGATTTTACTCCGCCGGGGGGACACGAGAAGTCCCCCTCGGCGGGGCCTCTGTTCAACGCTTGTTCGCAGCAGCTTCCACGTCGCTGAGGATGCGGTCCAGGCTCGCGCGCGAGAAATAGCGGCCGCCGGCAACGACGCCGGTAATTTTTTGCGTGTTGCGGATGTCGTCGAGCGGGTTCGCGTCGAGCAGCACCAGGTCTGCGAGCTTCCCTGCTTCCACCGTCCCGAAATCGTTCTGCCGATCCAGGAATTTGGCGGGATTGATCGTTGCCGTTTGCAGTGCTTGCAGCGGAGTGAAGCCGGCGGCGACGAATCGCTGCAATTCAAGGTGCAGGCTGAAGCCCGGGAGCACATCCACCCCGGCGGGGCAGTCGGTCCCGGCCAGGAACGGCACGCCGGCCTGATTCAGCTTTCTTACGATATCGAGTTCGTGTTCCACGAATTTCTGCCGGACCGGCACAGGGTCGGTGTCTAGATCCTTGATGATGCCCGCGGTGAATCGAGGCCAGCTCTTCTCGCGCCAAAAAAGCGGCGCGTACTTCGCGTCCGGATCTTTGGTCACATCAATCACGTCCACCAGCCACTGCCCGCGCTCCCAATAGAGCGTGGGGCACTGCCAGGTCTGATTTTTCGCGAGAAGCTGAATCAGTGAAGCTTCTTTCGACGCATCGTAAGTTTCCAGGAAGCGGCCGGGACCCTTCGGGCCTTTCAGCAATTCATCTTCCGCGGTGGAGCTGCCTTCAAAAATTCCGATCAAATGCTCAAAACTTTTCTGGCCCGCGTTCGAGGCCTCCGATCCGCGAATGGAGTCCGGCACGTGGCCGACAAAGGTGATTTTCTGTTTCTTGCACTCGTCCGCGATGGCGAAATAGGCGTCGCGCGGAACGTAGGATTGGATTTTAATGAAATCCACGCCGCGGCTCTTCAACATGTCCACAGCGCGGCGGCCGTCCTCCGGCGTAGCAATCGCAATCGAGGCAGGGAATTGCGTTTTCGGGCCGTCGAGCATCGGTCCCGCGATCACCATGCGCGGGCCCAACAACCGGTGCTGATCAATCTCCTTGGCTGCCGCCAGGAGGGGTTCGAGGTCGCTGCCCATGTCGCGCACGCCAGTGACGCCGTTGGCGATGAAAAGCGGCAGCGTGACTTCTTTTCCTCCGGGCACCCATTCGCCGAAAAAAGTGTGGACGTGCATGTCCCAGAGGCCGGGCATCATGTATTTTCCGGTGGCGTCAATTATTTTTCCGTCTTTAGGAATTTTCACGTGACGCTTCGTTCCCACTTGCTCGATGCGATCGCCGGTGACGATCACAGTCATATCCGGCTGCAATGCCCCGCTAGCCGTGTTTATCACCGTGACGTGGGTGAAAACGAGGCTCACGCCTGCGCCTTCCGGTGATTGCGCCCATTGCGGGAGCGCGCAGATCAGCGCTACGACCAATGCAAAGGTGAGCTTTTTCATCGAGGTCTCCTGATCAAGGGCACCGATTCCACCGGCTGCGGGAAGCGAACCGCAAATGCACATTCGATAATGTCCGCACACTTGGCGACGCGAAAAAACCATGCGCGCCAAGCGGGCCGAGGAATCCCCAGACGCGAACGGAGGCCGATTGCGATGCAGGATCGTGGGAAAAAGTCGTCAAGAAAATCAGAACGATGCAAGTGATGGCGGCAAGAATACCGCCGAAATGAATGGCGAGATGAGCTGGAGTCCAGAACGTGTCGCGGCCGATGGTCATGTGCCAGGAAATATCCCAATACAGGCCAAACGCGATTGAGGAAACGGCGAGAACGCCGGACCACACGAACCAGGAAACGGTGGACGCGCGGGAAACACTCACTGGCTGCTCCGCGGGCTCAGTATGCAGGCCAAGAGGAATGGTTTGCGCCATCAGCGCCTCCCCTCGCGAGGATAGCAGAGCGGTTTTTTGTTCACAAGGTGGACCAAACTGGCATGCAAATCATAGGGACTGGATCTCGCATCATCCGCGATCAAGGCGGGACCAGGACGCAATTATCTACTTGGCAGCAGGTGGCGCGTTTTTCAGGACAAGAACAAGGATGCGGCCGTCGGAATGGAACGTGCCACCGGTCGCGGTCTTGGCCTCGGTGAGGGGATCGGCGGGTTTGACGTGATTGCGCTCGACGACGAGGCCGGTGCCTGTGAGAGTTGCGTTCACGTATTCGCGCTCACCGTCGATGGCCGGGTCAATTTTGTGGGTGACGCCGTTGTTGCGCTGGTCGCGCTCGAACCCGATATCGTGCGTGGCGGCGATGCACCAGAGCGGGCGGCCTTCCACTTCGTAAGGCGACTTCCAGACGCGCAGGTGATTGCGCGACATGGCCACGCGGACCGGCTCGGCGTGCGCGAAGCCATAATCCTGCGGGCGCTTAAAGAGATAGAGCGTGCTCATCGGCATGGTGAGGTAGTCCTTTTTCTCGAGCGAGTCGAAGATGGCGTTGACCACCGTATTTTGCACTGAGGAATCCACTTTCACCCAGCCGGCCGTCGTGAACACCTGGACTACTTCATCCTCCGTGCCGACGATCAGGACGTTGACCATGTCGCCCGGATTACCCTGGGGATCGCTGACGCGGCGCGGAATTTTTGCGAGTAGCGCGGGAGTGATCGAGGGAATGGATGCGTCAGGAGGACCACCGGCGATGGTCGCTGCCGTGGTGGTGAGACCGGGATCGAGCACTTCGACCTTGACGTCAAATTTTCCCGTGGCGGTCGAGGCGTTTTTCAGGCTCTGATTGATTCCGAGGAAGAGGCGGCCGGCGACCGGCGCTTCATATTCTTTGCTCGCGCCAACCAGGAACGGTTGGCCGGAATCAGCCGGACCCAGGCGCGCGATCAGTGCGCCATGGCCCGCATCGGTGACGGCATATTGGTGGATCAGGTCTTCATAAGAGCGCTCGAGCCCGTCCGGGCCGAAGGTTCTGCCGTCGGGGTGCTTCTTGTCGGCGGGATATTTGATGTTTCCGCTGGCAGTGAGGTGAATTTTTTCACCGGCGCGCAAGTCGAGATTCGTGTCGAGCCATTCCACCGTCGCGGGCACGTCGAATTCGGAAGAAGTGCCGCTGGCCGAGGTAGTCTGTGAGGACTGTGGCCACGCGGCCGGGCTTAGGAGAATTGTCAGCGCTGCTGCGAGCCTTCGCCTCGTTGTGTTGGCGATTTTCATGGATGCACCCGGCGCCTCACGCTTCTACAAAATTGAATCTGCCCTCTAACAAATTACAACCCGGACGTTGACATCCTGCTTCCGGAAAGGCGTTCAGCATATCGCTGCGGGTATTTCGGCGCAACTGGGCCTGAGGCCGAGAGCAGGCCAATAAACTAGTGCGCCCGTGAGGGGCGGCGCTTGCCGGGATTGGTCGCATGCGGCACGGGAGTGGCTGCGGCGGCCCGGAGGAGTTGAAGAAAGGCCTGGGCATCACTTGCGAGGGGGCGATGGCGCGGGTGAATGACATCGAGATTGCGATGGAGCGGCTCGGCATTGGTGATTTCGATTGCGGCGAGCTTGCCCTGCCGTAACTCTTGGGCCACAGCTATCTGCGGGAGGAAACTGAGGCCGAGTTTGCGCTCGACCATGCGCTTGGCGGCTTCGATGGTCTCGACTTCGAGGACCACGTTCGGCAGCAGGCCGGCGCGGCGGAACATTCCCTGCGTGAGCGTCCAGTCGCTCGAGCCGCGATCATAAAAAATCAGCGGCCATTCTTCGACTATCTCAAGGGGCACGCGCCGCTGGCGGGAAGCTGCGTGCCCAGGATGGCCGACGAGAATCAGTGGATCATCGCGCAGCGTCATGGTCTCGACCTCGGGATGATTCAGTGAACGGGCCACCCCGATGTCGGCTTCTCCGTCGAGGACCATCTTCAACACCTGCAGGGAATTGCCGGAGCGCAGGCTGACCATTACCTTCGGGTTCGCCAACTGGTAGTCCTTCATCACATCAGGGAGAAAATAAGTGCAGACGGACAAGGCCGCAGCAATATTCAGCGCGCCGCGGGCGGAGGGCTGCAGCTCGTGGACCGCCTGACGTGCCAGTGCGACGCTGCGCAGCAGGTGCTCGGCGTGGGGACGGAGCGCTTTGCCTGCAGCGGAGAGCGTGAGGTTAGCGTGGGCGCGGGTGAAAAGTTTCACGCCCAGCGAGTCTTCCAGCGCGCGAATGCGGGCGCTGACGGCGGGTTGGCTGATGTGCAAAGCCTCCGCGGCGCGATGGAATCCACGATAGGTGACCACAGCGAGGAAAGTTTCGACCTGGTCGATCTCCATTCGCACCTCCCCAGTATTAGGACAAATGTACTAGGACCGATAAGATTTGTCTATCAAGATGATAATGATAATCAGTTTGACTGATTGTCAGATTTGCCCCACACTGACCGCCTCATAACGACGAGCGGCCCTGCGGGACTGAAAAAGCAGCAGGAGCCGCTTGCGGCGCAGCGCAGGCGCCAAGGAGTCACTCAATGGAAGGGACCAGCACCAGGACGTTTCCCCGCACGTTGCTCGACAAGCCCGTGGAGCTCGAAATCGGCGGAAAGACAATTCAGGTCGACAACCCGTCGAACAACTTGAGCGCCGGGGGGCTGTACGTGCGCCGCGGGGACCTTCCAGTGGGCACCTCCGTCCACGTCAGGATTCCCGTGAATCATCATTTCTTCGAAGCCGATGGCCAGATTCGCAGTCATGATACTGGCGACGCCGGGGTGGGTATCGGATTCAACTCCCTGTCGGAGGTGAATCGCCAGGCTCTGGACGATCTGATTGAGGAGTTGACACTGCGAGGGCTTCCGGCGGCCTAGTCGGCTGTGGTCATCATTCCGTTCCCTTAAATTTTCCCAGGATAAAGCTCCTGCAGTAGAGGTGTACTTGGACGTTGTTGATTTTGAGACTTGGTTGAATGGGAGAGGGCATGTCAAACGTCGGCGACGGAAACGGCAACGGCAACCACAACGGAAATGGAAGGCATCCAGGCCTGGAGCTGGAAGCCCTGGAGTTGGACTGGCGGTCCGACCTGCGCTGGGCGGGCGTGACTCGGCCCTATAGCGCGAAGGACGTCGAGCAGTTGCGCGGGTCCATCCATGTGGAGCACACGCTCGCACGCCTGGGCGCAGAGCGGCTGTGGAATTTGCTCCATACTGAAAATTCTGTGCGGGCGCTGGGCGCCGTCACCGGCAATCAGGCCGTGCAACAGGTGAGGGGCGGCTTGCAAGCCATTTACGTGAGCGGCTGGCAGGTGGCTGCGGACGCCAATAACGCCGGCGAAACCTATCCGGACCAGAGCCTGTATCCTGCAGACAGCGTGCCCAATCTGTGCCGCCGGCTCAACCAGGCGCTAGTGCGCGCAGATCAAATCCATCATGCAGAGGGCAATAGCAGCACCTACTGGTTTGCGCCGCTGGTGGCCGATGCGGAAGCCGGGTTCGGCGGCAATCTGAACGCGTTAGAATTGATGAAAGGGATGATTGAAGCGGGCGCAGCGTGCGTTCACTTCGAAGACCAGCTTTCGTCCGCGAAGAAGTGCGGACATCTGGGCGGCAAAGTGCTTGTGCCGACTGTGGAAGCAATTCAAAAACTGGTGGCGGCGCGGCTGGCGGCGGACGTGATGGGTGTGCCGACGCTGATCATGGCGCGCACAGACGCGGACAGCGCCACGCTGATCACCAGCGACGTGGATCCCCGCGATCGTGAATTTCTCACCGGCGAGCGCACCGCCGAAGGTTTCTTCCGTTGCCGCAAAGGATTGCATGCGGCGATTGCGCGCGGGCTGGCATACGCTCCGTATGCGGACCTGCTGTGGTGCGAGACGGCCAAGCCGGATCTCGAAGAAGCGCGGGAATTCGCCGAAGGAATTCACGCGCGGTATCCGGGCAAAATGCTGGCTTACAACTGCTCGCCCTCGTTCAATTGGAAGAAGCACCTGGACGATGCGACGATCGCGCGCTTCCACACGGAACTCGCGGCCATGGGCTACAAGTTCCAGTTCATCACGCTCGCGGGCTTCCACTCGCTGAACCTTTCCATGTTCGATCTTTCGCGCGAGTACAAACAGAGCGGCATGACAGCCTATTGCCGCTTGCAGGAAGAGGAATTCCGCCAGGAGCGCGAATTTGGTTACGAGGCCGCGAAGCACCAGAAATTTGTCGGCACCGGTTACTTCGACGGCTTGCAGCAGGCCATCACCGGCGGGACAGCTTCCACAACGGCGCTCGCGGGCTCAACCGAGACAGAGCAATTCATGCCGATGAATTCAGCTGCTCTCGCGGGGAATGGGACGGAGGAAGCCAGCCGTTCGATTGCGGCCGACTGACCTGCAGCCGCTTCACTGTTCAGGTTGATTACTGAGAATGGAAAGGCAGCAGACAAGCCGGGAACGATGAGTTCCCGGTTTTTTATTTGACGTGCGCTGTGACAACCTTCGCTGTGGTGACGGCCTGTCCCACATGGCGCTGCGTGTGATCGGCCACATGCACAAGCAGGCCGCCCACGGACGTGGGAAGCTGTTTCCTGCCGACAGTGCGCGGCTCGTCAAGGCTAGCCGGATCAATTGTGCGAATCCGATGGGCGCTCACTGCCAGAGCTGACGCCAATTCTGCGAACAGTTCCTTGTGACCCGCACCCGAATCCATTTCCGTCTTCATGGCCGCGATTTGCTCGCCGTCTAGCTGGCGGCCTTCGGCATAAGTGAGCAAGCGGTCGAGGCTCCGCGCGATGTGGCGGAGATGAAACGCGATGGGTGCCAGGCCGGAGGGACG
>JBGPZR010000103.1:0-7106 GCA_041493845.1 Terriglobia bacterium
CCGACCGCTTCGAAGTGTTCGACGTGCTGCTGCTCGATTTCGTGCGCGACTTCATACTGGCAGGCGACAACGCCGAGGAGCTGAGCAAGGCGCGCAAAATCTACGAGCGGCAGCTGGAACAGGCGCGCCTGCTGCGTTCCGAACTCGAGCGCATCGAGGAGGAACAATCTGAGGTGACGGGCAAGTCGGGCGACGGCGACGAACTGTTCCCGTGGCTGTTCAAACGCAAGAGCGGCGCTTCCCCAGAAGCGCAAAGCGAGCTCTCGAACCTCCGCCGGAAATACGAATCCGTCGAAATAAATCTGGAAGAACTCGGGCCGCAGATTGACGCCGCAAAACAGCGCCTGGACTTTCTGACCGAGGAATACCGCAACCGGCTGGGCGATCTCTTGTGCCAGCCTGAAAACGCGCGCCGCATGTTTGACGGTGCTTCAGGCAATGATGAGGACGAGACTCCTGCTGAGACGCGCGCGCAGCTATTGGGCGAATGGGTGCACCGCCTGGAGGAGCGCGACCTGCTGTTCCACGTGCTCGCCGGGTACGAACTGCGCAAAATTTATTCGGATTACTGCCCGCCGATCCACCTCCAGCAGCTCAAGAAAGCGTTGGTGAACAGGGAAGAGCAGAAACGGGTGGAGCGCGTGCTTGAACAATTCCCGGCGCGCAAGATTTCCATGAAGCGCCTGGACGATGCCTCGCGTGCCGTGCGTCGCCGCACGCACGAAGAGACGCTGGGAGTGGCGCGCCAGTTTGCCGAAGATTTGATGCGCCTGCGGCGCGACCGCCGGAATTACCAGCACGTTGCGTCATGGATGGAGCGCATCAACCTAGTCCGCTCAGAGCATACTCGGGAGCTTTCACGCGCCAATAAGAGCCTTTACGAATTCCTGCACCCAGATGAGGGACGTCCGGCCGATGATCCGGTGATTGCGCATGCAGTGATCAAGGCGGACGTGCGCGGCTCGACCGGAATCACCAAGGACCTGCTGGGCCGGGGAATGAATCCAGCTTCGCATTTCAGCATGAACTTGCACGAGCCGGTAAAGCGCATGCTGGAGCGCTACGGCGCCGCGAAAGTGTTCATCGAGGGCGACGCCATCATCCTCGCGATTTACGAGACGGAATCAACGCGCGCGACGCACCGCGCGGTCGCACGGGCGTGTGTGCTCGCGCGCGAAATCCTGGCCGTCACGCAGGCCTACAACACGCGTGCGAAAACCACGGGGCTTCCGCCTCTTGAGTTGGGTGTGGGCGTCGCCTTTCAGGATTCTGCGCCGTCGCTGTGGATGGACGGCGATTCGCGCATTATGATTTCCCGCGCGCTGAATCTCTCCGACCGATTGTCGAGTTGCTCGAAAATCGCCAAGCGCCTGTTTCAGCAGAATCCCTCGCCGTTCAATGTTTTTCTTTTGCAGACGCTGATGGAGGATGCCGCGGAGGGCGAAGGCGATGAATTGCTGGTCCGCTACAACCTGAATGGCATCGAGCTCAACGAGGAAGGCTTTCAGAAGCTCGGCGCGGAAATTTCACTTGCGCCGCTGAGCGGCAACTTCCCGCTGCCGTGGGGCAAAGAACGCGTGCAAATGTATTTTGGCGAAGTGCCGCTGGGCGAATCGCTTGAACCCATCGTGATCCGTAAAGGTTTTGTCCGCCAATTGCTGCCCGGCGCGAAAATCGGCACGCAGGGAACTCGCGCCTACTACGAAGTGTGCACCGATCCGAAGCTGCTGGAGCTTGCCCGCAAGAAATTCGCCGGTGCCGCCCCGAAGAGTTGAACGCATCTCCTCCGGCCTCTATAATTGCGCGACGGAGGCGCAAGGGGCCCGGTGGTCCTCGCAGCCTTCAAAGCTGCCGTTCGAGCCCTTCGCGGGCCTCGAAGGTGGGTTCGACTCCCACACGCTTCCGCCAAGACTCCGCGTTTACCCCGACCATAATGTGTTGACTGCAGGGGCGCAGGCGTGTCCGGGCCGTAACGGGACTGCGCGTCCCGGAATGGTCTCCCTCGAAATCTCATGTGACGCGAGATCGAATTCTGTTGAACCCTAAAGTCAAGGCTTACAAATGAATGGGAAGGAAACTGGACCGCAGATGACTCGCGGGTGGGCGCATGGCGTGCTTTTATCACGCCGCAATGATGCCAACCTCCTGCAGTCATCACTTTGAACGCGTGGTCGTGGCAATGCTGCTCTTAGTGATGATCTCTACCGCGGCTCACGCTCAGGAGACGATTGGCGCCGTCAACGCGAATTTCACGCCTGGAATTCGAGCCCCCACCACAACAATTCAGCCCATCAAGCCGCTGCCTCCGTTGAAAATGAAACATCCATTGGAGGATCGCAGTGCCCGGCGATTTCTCCTCTTGAGCACCGGCGTTTACGCTGCGGCCACAATGGATATGCAGGAATCCGCGTCGCTGCGGCCTCGGTTTCATGAGGACGACCCTCTGGCCAAGCCGTTCGCCAAGTTGCCCTTGCCCGCCTACTATGCGCACGGGCTCGCTTTTGCGACCGGAGTAAACTGGTTAGGATGGAGAATGGCGCGTTCCGAGAAATGGCACAGCGTTTGGTGGCTTCCGCAGGTGTGTTCAATTGCCGGAAATTTAATGGGCTACGCCCACACGAAAACGCACGAAAACAGGCGATGAGTGCACACTCAGAAGCCGAACACCTTCGCAGGGGGGATCCAAGAGGACACCGGGTCCGGAGTTGTGTTAGGTTCTTTGGACTGCTTCCGATGTCACGAAAGAAAAAGCCGCGATTGCGCGTGGAAAAGGAAGCGCGGCGACGTGCCCGCCTGGGAATCGGAATGCCGCCGCCTGCCCGCAGAATTGCCGACAAGCGTACCAAGCCTCCCAAACACAAGAAACGGATCCTTGCAACGGATGAAGGATGAGTTGCAGGGAGAGAGCAGGTTCGCACGGAACCTAGTTTTTGGAGCCTCAACCCGGCTTCGATTCTGGAATTACCTCGCCGGGCTTAAATAGAGGGACTGCGGGTTTGCCGGTTGCGCGCGCCGCTTCTGCGGCCAACTTTTCGAGGTCGGCTTTTACGAATCCAACCGTGGTCTGCTGGATTTTTCCTTCCGGTGAAATCAGAAAAAGTGTCGGAACATTTGTCAGGCCATACTGATTTGATGCCGGGTAGCCGTGCCCGTCCACGAGCATGGAAAACTTGATGCCGAATTCCCGGCAGAACTCGCGCGTGTCGGCTGTGTCGTTCTGCGAGATTCCCCAGAGAGTGAACGTCGAATTTCCGTAGGTTTCGTACAATCGCTCGAGAAATGGAAAGGTGAACTGGCATGTGGGGCAGTTGACTTTGAAGAAGGCCGCCAGCACCGGCCCTTTCTTCAGGGCTGCGGCGAGCGAAACCTGCATTCCATCCACATTCTTGAGCGAAAATGCCGGAGCAATTTTTCCGGCGGACAACGCACCCACCTGACCTCCTCCAAAAATATTGCGAACTGCGCTCTTCAGGCTCATGGCTAAATTTTACGCTACATCTATTTGATGAACGGAATCGCAGGAGGATGCAGGAGTGTAAGAGCCACCGCTGATGCGGCTCAGTGGATATTCCGCGTTTTTCGGCCGACGTAATCCATCAGCAGATATTGCCCGAGGGTGTAGGGCGTCGTGAAATACGCTTTGCCGCGGCAGAGTTCGGTGACTTTCTGCACGAAGTGGACCAGGCTGTAGTCGCTCGCGAGCATGAAGGTATTGATCAGGATTCCCGCGCGCTTGCATTTCGCCACTTCCTCCAGAGTCTGGGTGACGACGAGCGGGTCGAGCCCGAAGGCATTCTTGTAGATGCGCCCGTCTTCCAGCGTCAGTGCGGAAGGCTTTCCGTCCGTGATCATGATGATCTGGCGCATGTCTTTTTTCTGGCGGGCCAGGATTCGCTGCGCCAGCCGCAGCCCTTCGCGCGTGTTCGTGTAGTACGGACCCACCTGCACGCGCGCGAGCTTGCCGAGAGGAATTTCCTCGGCGCTATCATGAAAGAGCACGCAATGAAGCGAGTCGCCGGGATATTGCGTGCGGATCAGATGCGACAGCGCCAGGGCCACGCGCTTTGCCGGTGTAAAGCGATCCTCACCGTACAGGATCATGCTATGGCTGCAATCGAGCATTAGTACGGTCGCGCAGGAGCTTTGATATTCGCACTGGTGGACCATCAGGTCGGGATAATCGAGCTCGATCGGGATCCCGGCGCCGTTGCGCTGGACGGCATTGAACAGCGTCGCGCTGATATCCATGTTCAGGGTGTCGCCGAATTCATAGGCCTTGGAAGCGCCGCCTGATTCGATGCCGGTCGAGAGATCGCGCGTATCGTGCCGGCCAAAACTGCTCTTGCCGAGCGATGCCAGCAGATCCTTCAGCGTCTTGAATCCGAGAAAATCGAGCGCTTTGTCTGTGATTTCAAAGCGCGCTTCGACGTTGGGCTGGTCCGCACCGATCTGCCCGCCCGGTGTCTGTGAGGGAGGCGGCGTGACCTGCGCGGGCTGCTGCGGCCGCGAAATCATGCCTTCTTCTTCCATGCGCTGCATGATTTGATCAATCAGGTCTCGGAGTTCCTGGTTTTGCGAGAGGTCGGGGTTCTCGAGCAATTTTTCCATCAGCTCAGGAGGGAGCAACTCGCCTTCCTGGAGGGCGCGGAGGATGGCTTCGCGGAGTTCGTCCAGGTGCTGCTCGCGGGAACCCTGCGAATCGAACTCGTAGATTCCGTACCGCGATTCGTAGCCGCTCTGGAGGAAAAAATCCGAGAGGCGGCTCATCAGCTCCTGGAGGTCAATATCCTCCGCTGCATCGGGTGCGTAACGGGAATAGCGGACGTATTTCATAGCCTCACCGCAAACACTTCGCGAAAAGCAGATCCCTCAGTCGTCCGCCGCGGCGGACTTCTTCGGGATGACGATGCTTGTCGCATCGTCAATTGAATTGCCGGCGGGGGAGGCGTCCTGATGGCTCACGCGGCTCTCGCGGCTCGGGCGTCTTGCGAGCGTCGGCGTAATAGCCGCGCTCTTCGCTGCGGCTGATCCGCTTGTGCGCCCAGAGTCCTTCGAGAATGAACTCCGCGGCGCTGGTGACAATCGCCGGTTCGTCCTTCGCGCTGATTTCGAGCGCGCCGAGATGGTCGAAGAGCCCCTGAATCTTCTTGAGCTGGGACAGCAGCTCCGCGTTCGAGGCGTGTGCTGGAACTTTCAGTTCGCCGCCAAGCTCGAACCATTGCACCACCGGCTGGAAGTTGGCTTCGGAGAAATACCTGGTGAACGTCTTGCCAACCGCTGCGCGAATCAGTTCGCGGGCGACGTTCTCGGCGCCGCGCAGCTCGCCTTCATATTCGAGCTCGAATTTCCCGGTCATCGCGGGGATGGCGCTGTAAATGTCCGAAACGCGTGCGACGGCGCTGGAATCGTGGCTGCGCACGGCGCGTTGCTCGGCGCTGCTGAGGACGTTCTCGAGCGTGCTGATGGGCAGTCGCTGGCTTACACCCGAGCGACGGTCCACACGCTTGTCTTCCCGCGCCTGAAAAGCAACTTCTTCGACGATCTCGCGGACGTACTGCGGCACCTCGACGCGGCGCTTGCCGTCGCGGTTGGTCCAGGATTCCTGTGCGGTGATGGACATCCCTTCCGCGATGGTCGCCGGATAATGCGTGCGAATTTCGGAGCCGATGCGGTCTTTCAGCGGGGTAACAATTTTTCCGCGTGCCGTGTAATCTTCGGGATTCGCCGTGAAAACCAGCAGTACATCGAGCGCCATGCGCACCGGATAGCCTTTAATCTGGATATCGCCTTCCTGCATGATGTTGAACAGCCCAACCTGAATTTTACCGGCCAGGTCCGGCAATTCGTTGATGGCGAAGATTCCGCGGTTGGCGCGAGGTAGCAGGCCGTAGTGGATAGTCAACTCGTCCGAAAGATTTCGTCCGCCACGCGCAGCTTTGATGGGGTCCACGTCGCCGATCATGTCTGCGATGGTCACGTCCGGGGTCGCCAGCTTCTCCACGTAGCGCTGCTCGCGCGCCAACCAGCCGATGGGCGTGGCATCGCCGTCCGCAGCGAGCCGCTCGCGGCAGGGGCGGCACAATGGCCGGTAGGGATTGTCGTTGATCTCGCAACCCGCAATTACGGGGACGTGCTCGTCGAAGAAGGAAATGATGCCGCGCAGAATGCGCGACTTCGCCTGTCCGCGTAGGCCCAGAAGAATGAAATGGTGACGCGAGAGAATGGCATTGATGATCTGGGGAATGACGGTGTCGTCGTAACCGTGCAAGCCGGGGAAGAGCCGCTCGCCCTTCTCCATTTTTTGCAGGAGGTTCTCGCGCAGTTCCTGCCGGGTCGTGCGTTGCGCGATTTTCTGTTCCGACCATTGACTGCGGCGAAGCTCGCCGAGGGTTTTCGGGAGTGAGTTCATGTGGGCCCCAATTCCTTTTGCAATGCGCAGCACGTTTCTGCGATTGCCGAATCCATTATAGTGGAACGGAGGGCGCGCCGATACTTGGATTGCGCTGCGCTAATTCAGGCCGTGTCCGTTGCCGCCGGCGCGCCGGCGAATGCGCGCGCGGCGTTCGAGTTGCGGCAGGAATGCGCTCAACCATCGAAGGAGGAAATCCTGGCGGGCGTCTTCGGCGCGCATTTCGAGCAATTCTTGTTTTTCCGCAAGTTCCAGCGGCAGGCGCGCAGCCATGCGGTAGGCAAGCGAAATATCCGTGTCGGTGTTTGCCACGGCCCATTCCTGCCCCGCGAGCAACAAATGCGCCTGCTGGAACAATTGAGTCATGCGGGCTTCCCTGCGCGCATCAAGAGGCACCACATCTTCGGCTGGATATTCGACCTGCGCCTCGTAGTATTCCTTTTCCTCCAGCAATTCCAACAGGTGGAATACCTGACGCCCCTCGGTCATAATATCCATCCGCCCGTCGGGATAATCTTTCAACTTCTGGGCGATTTCGGCTGTGCATCCGATGCGCGCGATGCCTTTGTCAGCGGCCAGAATCACGCCGAACTCGATTGTTTCATTCAAGCAGCGGCCGATCATTATCTTGTACCGTGGTTCGAAGATATGCAGCGGCAGTGCCATGCTTGGAAGGAGCACCACATCGAGAGGGAAC
>JBGPZR010000266.1:0-4037 GCA_041493845.1 Terriglobia bacterium
CGGGATCAAGGCGTTGCTGCCGCAGATTCAAGCCGGTCTCCCACCCACACTGGAAATTAAGCCGCTCTCGGATCAATCGGTGTTCGTCAAGGCTTCGATCGACAGCGTGATTCGCGAAGGCATCATCGCCGCCTGCCTCACCGGGTTCATGATCCTGGTCTTTCTCGGGAGCTGGCGGAGCACCCTGATCATCGCTGTCTCCATCCCCCTTTCGATTCTTACCTCCCTCATCGTCTTGAGCGCACTCGGGCAGACCATCAACATCATGACGCTCGGCGGATTGGCGCTCGCTGTCGGCATTCTGGTGGACGACGCGACTGTCGAAATCGAGAACATTAACCGCAACCTCGACCAGGGAAAGGAAATCGTCCAGGCCATTCTGGACGGCGCTCAGCAGATTGCTGTGCCCGCCTTCGTCTCCACGCTCTCGATCTGCATAGTGTTTGTGCCCATGTTCTTCCTCACCGGCGTCGCCCGGTATCTCTTCGTCCCCCTCGCGGAAGCGGTCAGCTTCGCAATGCTGGCGTCCTATCTGCTTTCGCGAACGCTCGTGCCCACGATGGCGAAGTACCTGCTGGTTGCTCAGACGGAAGAAGCTCGATTGGCGGCCGCGAGGGCCGGCAACTGGTTCGTGCGCATGCAGTCAAAGTTCGAGCACGCATTTGAGGGCATCCGCGGCCGGTACCATCGCTTGCTGGAGCGTTGCATCCGCCACCGTACCGCGTTTGCCGTCTGTTTTCTGGCCGCCTGTGTACTCTCGTTCGCGCTGCTACCATTCGTGGGGCAAGACTTCTTCCCGAGCGTGGACAGCGGCGAATTCAAGCTGCACATGCGCGCCCCCACCGGAACGCGCATCGAGGAAACGGCCGCCCTCTGCGACCGGGTGGACGCCGTGATCCGCAAACAGATTCCGCCGTCCGAAATTGTCGGCGTGATTGACAATATCGGGCTGCCTTACAGCGGGTTCAACCTTTCCTACAGCACCTCTGCTCCAATCGGGCCGGGAGACGCCGATATTCTGGTTGAGCTGTCGAAGGATCACCGCCCCACGGCTCAATATGTGCACGATCTGCGGCAGAAACTCGCGCGGGAATTTCCCGGTGTTTCCTTTTATTTCCTCCCGGCGGACATCGTCACCCAGATCCTGAACTTCGGGCTTCCCGCTCCCATTGACATTCAGATCGTCGGGAGGAACCTGATTGCAAATCGCGAATTCGCCAGCCATCTGATGGACCAGTTGAAGTTTATTCCCGGGACTTCGGACCTCAGGATCCAGCAGCCGTTCAATCAGCCCAAGCTGCACATTGAAGTGGACCGCACCAAGGCGCAGCAAATCGGTTACACGCAGCGCGACGTGGCTCAGAATCTTTTGATTTCTCTCAGCGGAAGTTTTCAGACGGCACCGACGTTCTGGCTCGACCCGAAGACCGGCGTGAGCTACAACATCGCCACGCAGACGCCGCAATACAGAGTGGACACGCTCCAGGGCCTCGAAAATATTCCCGTCACCGGAACAAACACGGCCGCCCCGCCGGAAATTCTTGCCAATCTTGCCTCCTTCAGCCGCGGCGCTGAGATGGGCGTCGTTTCGCATTACAACGTCCAGCCGGTGATCGACATCTTTGGCTCCGTGCAGGGGCGCGATCTGGGCGGTGTCGCCCGCGAAATATTGCCGATTATCGAGCGCAGCAAGAAAGACCTCCCGCGCGGTTCGCAGATCATTGTCCGCGGCCAGATCGAAACCATGCGCACGTCGTTTTCAGGCCTCCTCTGGGGGCTTGCATTCTCAATCGTCCTCGTGTATCTGCTGATTGTCATAAATTTTCAGTCCTGGCTGGACCCCTTCATCATCCTGATGGCTTTGCCGGCCGCGCTCGCTGGAATTGTCTGGTTTTTGTTCGTCACCGGGACGACGATCAGTGTCCCGGCGCTAACCGGTGCGATCATGTGTATGGGCGTGGCCACCGCCAACAGCATTCTGGTGGTCAGCTTCGCCAAGGAAAGACTGGATGAAGGCGAAGAGCCGGCGGATGCAGCCCTCAACTCGGGGTTCACCCGTTTCCGGCCTGTTATCATGACGGCACTGGCGATGATTATCGGTATGCTTCCGATGTCAATCGGGCTCGGTGAAGGTGGCGAACAGAACGCTCCTCTTGGACGCGCAGTGATCGGCGGCCTGATGTTCGCCACGGTTGCCACACTCTTCTTCGTTCCGGTTTTTTTCAGCCTCGTGCATACCCGCCATGAAAAGGCAGCATCACCGCCGGCCGAGGCAAGCGATTGAGGTTTGCGAGTCGCCAATGACGGTGCAGAATCAGATGGAAAGAGGGCTCAATGACTGAGCATCCGGAAATCGGGGCGCCTCGCGGCGGGCAGTATTCGCCTGCCGGCGGCTCGCGCACGAGCCATGGCGTGCTGATCGCCGTCCTGGTCCTGATTATTGTCGCGGCTATTGTGGTCGCAGGAATTGTGCCTCGCTGGAGGGCCAGGGCGGCATTGAAAACCGAGACACGCGACCTGGCAATCCCCACCGTCTCTGTGATTCATCCCAAGCAGGGCGCTCCTCACCAGGAACTCGTGCTCCCCGGAAATATTCGGGCATTCATCGACGCGCCCATCTACGCCCGCACCAATGGCTACCTGAAAAATTGGTATGTGGATATCGGCGGACATGTGAAGTCCGGCCGGTTACTCGCGGAAATTGACACTCCCGAAGTGGATCAGCAACTCCAGCAGGCGCGCGCGAATTTGAACACCGCGCAGGCCAATTACCGCCTCTCGCAGATCACCGCCAACCGCTATCAGGATCTGAAGAACACGGATTCAGTTGCCAGGCAGGACGTGGACAATGCCGTCGGTGATTTTCAGGCCAAAGCCGCCATGGCCGCTTCCGCGGAATATCAAGTGAAGTATCTCGAGCAGCTTGAATCATTCAAGAATATCTATGCGCCGTTCGACGGCGTCATCACCGCGCGCAATACCGACATCGGCCAGTTGATCGATTCCGGTTCGAGCGGCGGCGCAGCCAAGGCATTGTTTCAAATCGCCGCCACTCGAACCCTGCGCGTGTACGTCAGCGTGCCGCAACAATACTCCCAGGCCGCCAAGCCGGGTTTGTCAGCCAATCTCACACTCGCGGAATTTCCCGGACGCCAGTTCCACGGCCAGCTGGTTCGAAACGCCGGGTCGATATCCACCGACTCCCGCACCCTGCTGGTTGAAGTGGATGTGGACAATCCCACCGGCGAGCTCCTCCCGGGCGCCTATGCCGAAGTTCATTTAAAGCTGCCTGCGGATATTCCCTCGTTCATTTTGCCCGTCAACGCACTGATCTTCCGCTCGGAGGGCCTGCGCATAGCCATCGTTACGGACGGCAGTCATGCGAGCCTCGTGCCCATCACGCTCGGCCGCGATTTCGGGAATGAAGTTGAAGTAGTAGCCGGCCTCACCGGCCAGGAGATCGTCATCACCAGCCCGCCCGATTCGCTCGTCTCCGGCGAGCAGGTGCGGATCGCCGAGCCTGCAAAAGGAGATGGTTCGAAGTGAGCGGGGACCGGCATCGCGAATCGCTCGTCAAAACCGCGGGCAGGCGATCCATTGCTCCCCTGATTTGCCTTTCCGTTTTCGCTATTTCCGGTTGCACCGTGGGTCCAAAGTATGTGCGCCCGTCTGCGGAAGTCCCCGCGGATTTCAAAGAGGCGGGCAACTGGAAGCCTGCGCAGCCCAGCGATACTCTTTCGAAAGGCAAGTGGTGGGAAATTTATCAGGACCCTCAGCTCAACGCCCTCGAAGACCGGATCAACGTCTCGAACCAGAATCTGAAAATCGCGCAGGCCCAATTCATACAGGCCCGTGCTGCTCTCAAGATTTCCCGCTCCAGCTATTTCCCAACTGTTACAGGCGGTGGCTCCGCAACTCGCTTGCAACAGTCGCAGAATCGGCCGCTGTTCAACAATTCGACCGCGAAGACGAACTACTCCGACTACACGATTAACGTGGACGCTTCCTACGAAGCGGATATTTGGGGCCGCGTCCGC
>JBGPZR010000168.1:0-5340 GCA_041493845.1 Terriglobia bacterium
AAGAAACCGCGAAATGGATGCGCGCGCTCGAATCCCCGGACCGGGGCGAGCACGCCGCGCGATGGCTCTCGAACACCAGCCCCTTGTGGAATTCCATGCTGCGCGATTCGATCGCGCCCACGATGCTGCAGGCCGGGATTCGTCGCAACGTCATCCCCTCGGAGGCGCGCGGCGTCGTCAACATCCGCCTGCTGCCTGGAAATCCGCTCGAAGCGCTGCTCAGCAAATTGCAGCAGCTCGTGAACGATCCGCAGATTCGCTTCGAAGTGGAACCAGGCTCGGGCGAAGCTGCTCCCTCTTCATCGCTCAAATCCGATCTCTACGCCACGATCACGCGCGCGGCCACGAAGCAATTTCCGGGCGCAGCCGTGGTGCCGTTCATGTCCACCGTCGCCACCGATTCGTGGCCGCTGCGCATGCGAAACGTGCAGACCTACGGCGTGTTTCCGTTCCCGCTCGCCGACGTTGACTCGATGCGCATGCACGCAGAGGACGAGCGCATCCCGCTCGACTCCTTCCACAAGGGAATCGAGTTCCTCTACGGCATCGTCAACGATTTCGTGACGGCTCGATAACACTCATGATCAATCGAAGGGCCAAGATCGTTTGCACGCTCGGACCCAGCAGCTCCTCGCCCGAGATGATTGACCGGCTGGTGCGGTGCGGGATGGATGTGGCGCGCCTGAATTTCTCCCACGGGGCGCCGGAGGAGCACGCGCGGCACTTTGCCGCCGTGCGCCGCGCTTCCGCGCACCACGAGAAACCAATCGCCATCATCGCCGATTTGCAAGGCCCGAAAATCCGCACCGGCGCGCTCGAGCATGGCCGGCCGGTCCGTTTGCGGTTCGGCCAGCGGTTCATAATTACCACAAAAAATATTCTGGGCACTGCGGAGGGCGTCAGCACCACGTTTCGCGCGCTGCCCGAGTCTGTCCACAAAGGCGACCAGATACTTTTGCATGACGGTGAAATTGCGCTGCGCGTTGTTTCCACGCGCGGTCGCGAAGTGGTTTGCCAGGTGGAAAACGGCGGCGAGCTCAGCGAGCATCAGGGAATCAATTTGCCCGGCGTGAAGCTCCGCATTCCTTCCCTGACGCCCAAGGACCGCAAGGATCTCGCTTTTGCGCTGCAGATGGGCGCCAACTACGTGGCGCTCAGCTTCGTGCGCACCGCCGCGGACGTGCGCGCCGGAAAAGCGATCATCGCGCGCGCTGGAAAAGATACGCTGGTGATTTCCAAGCTCGAAAAGCCCGAGGCCATCGACAACCTCGACGAAATCCTCAGCGTGACGGACGGCGTCATGGTGGCGCGAGGCGACCTGGGTGTCGAGATGAGCCTCGAAAAAGTGCCCGTGGTGCAGAAACAAATTATCGCGCGCTCGCGCGATGCGCTGGTTCCCGTCATCACTGCTACACAGATGCTGGACTCCATGCAGAAAAGTCCGCGCCCCACGCGTGCCGAGGCTTCCGACGTCGCCAACGCCGTTTTCGACGGCAGCGACGCGCTGATGCTTTCCGGCGAGACCGCCGCTGGAAATTACCCGCTCGAATCCGTGGAGATGATGGACCGCATCATCCGCCAAGCCGAAGCCAGCGTCACGGAATTGCTCCGCCCCGCGCGCTTCGGGGAGCTGCAAATCAGCGAGGCAATCGCCGAAGCCATCTGCCACGCCGCCGAAGAATTGCGCATGAAAGCCATCGCCGTCTTCACCGAGTCCGGCTCTTCCGCGCGCCTTGTTTCGAAATACCGGCCGCGCGCGCCCATCGTCGCTTTTTCACCGAATCAGGAAACCCGCCGGCGGCTCAGCCTGCTCTGGGGCGTGCTCCCGCGACACATCGCTCGCGTCCACGACATTGATCAGCTCGCGAAAGTCGCCGAAGCCCGCCTGAAGGAAGAGCGCCTGGTGAGGCGCGGCGATATTGTGGGAATCATTGCCGGCACGCCGCTGGGCACCATCGGCTCGACGAACTTTATGCGTCTCGTCCGCATCGGCGGATGAAGCTTCGCCTGTTCCTCTTTGAACTTCGCATCACTGCCGTCTGATCTCTAGAAGTCCTCTGGCTGAGATCGTCGTCGCGGCGTCGGATGGCTGGCAATGGCCACAGCGAAAAGCTTGAGGTCAGTCCCGAAAAAGGCGGTCGGGACGGGACCCATTCGACACCCTCATGGAATCAAGCCTGAGCTACAGAACCGTGCGGAAGATTGGTCAATCCGTCCTTGACAGGAGAGAAGCGCGCGGGATCAAGAGCTGCGGCGGCTGCTGCGCGGGGCGGTGTGAGACCGGGCGGCGCGCTTCTTCAGGCGCTGATTGAAGCGGATGGGCGTGCCGGTGAAATCGAAGGCGGCGCGAAGGCGGTTTTCAAGGAAGCGCTGGTAGCTGAAATGGAGCGGCTTGGTTTGATTGGTGAAGAGAACGAAGGTGGGCGGCGCGGCGGTGGCCTGCGTGATGTAGAAAATTTTCACCTCGCGGCTGGCGGGAGAGGTGCCGCGCTCAAGGTCAACGCCTGCGAGCCAGCGATTCAATTCGCCGGTGGAGATGCGGCGCTTGCGGGCTTCGGCGACGCGGTCGATGAGAGTGTAAAGCTTTTCGACGCGGTCGCCGGTGAGCGCCGAAAGAAACACTACCGGAGCATAGCTGAGGAATTTCAGTTTCTCGCGAACCATGGGTTCGTAATCCGCGAGCAGCTTGCTAGCATTCCCGCCCGCGCCCTTCCCTCCTGCTTTTATTTCGCGCGCGGCTTTTTCCTGCGCGGCCTGGAGCGCGAGATCGAACTTATTCATGACGATGATGACGGAGCGGCCGGACTGCTCGGCGTAGCTGGCGATGGTGGCGTCGTGGGAAGTGACGCCGACGGCAGCGTCGGCGACAAGGATGGCGACGTCAGCGCGCTCGAGATGGCGGCGGGCCATGATGACGCTGAGTTTTTCGGCGACAAGCCTGGTCTTACCTTTGCGGCGGATGCCGGCGGTGTCGAGAAAACGGTACGACTTGCCATGGCGCTCGACGACGGTGTCCACGGCGTCACGCGTGGTGCCGGGCTCGGGAGAGACAATGGAGCGCTCGGCGCCGACAAGTTGATTGAGCAGTGTGGATTTGCCGACGTTGGGACGGCCGATGATGGCGAGATTTACGTCGGGCTGCTCCTCGGTGGTTTCGCCGACGGGAAAATCCTGCGTGAGCGCGTCGAGCAGGACGTCCACACCAAAGCCGTGCTCGGACGAGATAGGAAAAATTTCGTCTCCCATCTCATAAAACTGCGCAGCCATTTCCGTTTGCTTTGCGGAGTCCACTTTGTTTACCGCGAGCACCGGCGGCTTGCCGGCGCGGCGCAGGAGCTGCGCGAGTTCGGCATCGAGAGGCATGGGGCCGGAGCGGCCGTCCACGACTTGCACGACGCGTGTGGCGTTATCAATTGCGAATTTTGCCTGGCGCAGAATTTCGCCGGGGATGCCTGCTTTGTCCTCGGGGACGATTCCGCCGGTGTCCACAACTTCGAAAGAACGACCCTCCCAGTGCGCGGTGCCGTAGATGCGATCGCGCGTGATGCCGGGCTCGTTGGTGACGATTGAGCGGCGCGTGCCGGTGAGGCGATTGAAGAGCGTGGACTTGCCCACGTTGGGGCGGCCGACGATGACGATGGATGGCAGTTTTCTGGTCATAGCGCAAATCCGGGAGAGCGTTCGCGATGCGGGGCGCGACTGCCGCCAGCCGCATGGCGCGGTCTACTGGATGGAATGATCATGATACTTTAGCGGAGGCGGAATCGAACCAGGATTCTTCTGCAAACTCATGACGACAAAAGCAGAACAAATCGCGCCGAGCATGACCCGCGGATCGGTTCGGGAAGTTGCGTCTGTATTCGTGAGGCTGGGATTGCTGGCGTTTGGCGGCGCGGCCGGACAGATTGCGATGATGCGGCGCGAGCTGGTCGAGCGGCGGCGCTGGCTGACGGAGCAGGAATTTCTGGATCTATTCGGAATCATGAACCTGATCCCCGGGCCTTCCGCAACAGAAACTGCGATTGCGCTGGGATATTGGAGGGCGGGATGGCCAGCGCTGGTGCTGGGCGGCTGCTTGTTCATTCTGCCCGCGATGGTGATGATTCTGGCGCTGGCATGGGTGTATGTGCGATTCGGAACTTTACCTGCGGTGCAATGGGTGCTGTATGGCGTGAATCCGATCGTGATTGCGATTATCGTGGACGCGTTGTGGAGCCTGGGGCGAGCGGCGATGAAGAACGTGTGGCTATTGATGCTCGGGGTGGCTGCGTTGGGGCTTTATTTTCGTGGCGTCTCGATTGTGGCGATTCTTCTGGGCACTGTGGTGCTGACCGGCGTGATCAGCGCGATCGAGCGAGGAAAGAAGCAGGATCGAACGGCAATTCTGCCGATGCTGGGAACGGCGGCGGGAGCTGCCGCAATGGTGGCAATTCCATTCAGCCTGACGCGGCTATTTCTCACGTTTCTAAAGATCGGTGCGGTGAGCTACGGGAGCGGGTACGTGCTGCTGGCGTTTCTGCACGCGGATTTTGTGACGCACCTGCACTGGCTGACGGAAAAACAGTTGCTGGACGCGATTGCTGCGGGCCAGATCACGCCCGGGCCCGTGTTTGCGTCCGCGACATTCGTTGGATACATCACCGGGGGATTCAGCGGGGCGCTGCTGGCCACGGCGGGAATATTTCTGCCATCGTTTGTGTTTGTGGCGATTGTGTTTCCGCTGATTCCGAAACTGAAAGGCTCGGCTTCCGCGCGGACATTTCTGAACGGAATTAATGCGGCGACGATGGGACTGATGGCGGCGGTTTCCTGGCAACTCGCGCGTGGCGCCATTGTAGATATTTTCACCGCGCTCGAGGCAGTGATCGCTTTTTTCATATTGCTGCGCTACCAGATCAATGCCGCCTGGCTGATTCTGGGCGGAGTAGTGGCTGGCTTTGTGATGAAATTCGCAATCCACTGAGTCAGCGGGGTATTTCACTCCACTGTCACTACGACCGCCGCAGGCGGAGTTCCATTGACGCTCTCCAAGTGGTACACAGCTGCAACGGCTACTTGAATGTGGCCACCTGCGCGATCCATTCATACTTCGTCGAAAACGTGGCATCGACCAGCCCCGGCATCGTGGGAAATTGATCCTCCGAAACGTTGCCGTCCGGCGCGGTCCTTTGCGTAAACCCCAATGCGCCTGACCCGTCGGGGCTGAAGAGAGCGGCACCGAAAACCAGTTTCCCGGCCGTCATCACGGTGCCGCTGGAAACAGTGACCACCATCCCCATGGGCGTGGCGGGACCGGCAGCCGCGGTCCCGGTCTCGAACGGGGCCGACGCATCCAAACCG
>JBGPZR010000254.1:0-4152 GCA_041493845.1 Terriglobia bacterium
CCATGGCGCTCGGCGTGGCAGGGCATCGCTCGCAACGCATTTACGTCGGGAAGCCTGCCACGGAGCGCATCTGGGTGCGCCGCCTGGCTTCTTAGCACGTTACGCGAGAAGTATCGGTTTTCGCCGCATCAACGGCTTGAATTTTTCTGGGCGCGGGAGTAGCTTCATTGCTGACCACGCATTGCCAAGAAACTTCAGCGGGCCGGCGATTTCTCGTGCGCTGATGCCGGAGGATTTGGAAGCACGCATGAAACCAGGAATGTTCATCCCAGATTCACACCAACAAATTCCAGTCTCAAGGTAGAAAGGGAGAGCAATATGGCCACTGCAGCCGTGCAACTGGATGACAAAGTTACATCGTTCGTTGCGAAGAAACAGAAACTGCTCATCAACGGGAAGTGGGTGGATGCGGCTTCCGGAAAAACTTTCGCCACATACAATCCCGCCACAGGAGAAGTGCTCGCCAACGTCGCCGCGGGAGACAAAGAAGACATCGACCGCGCCGTGAAAGCCGCTCGCGCGGCTTTTGAAACCGGCCCGTGGTCGAGGATTCCGACGTCCGAACGCGGACGGATGATTTGGAAGCTCGCCGATCTAATCGAAAAGCATCTCGAGGAATTCGCGCAACTCGAAAGCCTCGACAACGGCAAGCCGCTGAAAATCGCCCGCGTCGCCGACGTCCCACTGACCGTGAACCACCTGCGGTACTACGCCGGATGGGCCACAAAAATTGAAGGCAACACGATTCCTCTCACTGGGCCGCCGCCAGGCAAGTTCCTGGCCTACACATTGCGTGAACCGGTCGGCGTGGTCGGCCAGATTATTCCGTGGAATTTTCCGCTGTTGATGGCGGCGTGGAAGCTCGGTCCGGCCCTCGCGGCCGGGTGCACTGTGGTGCTGAAGCCCGCGGAGCAGACTCCGCTCTCCGCTCTGCGATTGGGTGAACTGCTGCAGGAAGCGGGTTTCCCGGACGGCGTGGTAAACATTGTGCCCGGCTTTGGCGAGACCGCCGGCGCTGCGCTTGCCGCGCATCCGGATGTGGACAAGATCGCCTTCACCGGTTCCACCGAAGTCGGCAAGCTGATCATCCAGGCTGCGGCGGGGAATTTGAAGAAGGTTTCTCTTGAGCTCGGCGGAAAATCGCCCAACGTGGTGTTCGAGGATGCGGATATGGACGCCACCATTCCCGGCGCCGCAAGCGCCATCTTCTTCAATCATGGCCAGTGCTGCTGCGCCGGCTCGCGCCTGTACATCGAAAAGAAAGCGTTCGACAAAGTGGTGGACGGGATCGCGCAGAACGCGAAAAAGATCCGCCTTGGCCCGGGTCTCAACCCCGATACGGACATGGGCCCGCTGGTTTCCGAGGAACAGATGAATCGCGTCTGCGGCTACCTCGAGTCCGGGATGAAAGAGGGCGCGAAGGCGGTGACGGGCGGGTCGCGCGCGGGCACGAAGGGCTATTTTGTGAAGCCGACGGTGCTCGTCAACACGACCGAGAAGATGAAAGTGGTGCAGGAGGAGATTTTCGGGCCCGTGGTCACAGCAATTCCGTTCAGCGATCCCAGTGAAATTGCAGCGACGGCAAACGACACGATCTACGGCCTTGCGGCCGGAATCTGGACTCGCGACATCAAGAAGGCGCACACGCTCGCGTCCAAGCTCCGTGCCGGGACCGTGTGGATCAACTGCTACAACGTGTTCGATCCGGCGCTGCCGTTTGGGGGCTACAAACAATCCGGCTGGGGCCGCGAAATGGGGCACGAAGTTCTGGAGAATTACACCGAAGTCAAGTCCGTCTGCGCGGCGCTCTAGCGCGCTGGTGCAGGAATCAGGATGCAAAAAGGCCGGGCGGTTCTTGCCCGGCCTTTCTTTGTGCTCGCTTCAGGAATTTCCCTGGGCCTTCTGGTCGCGGAGCTGCTGCTTCCATCCGAGAATGCGGGCTTTGTTGCCGGCTTCTTCAGCTTCGGGGACCATTCCCTTGCGCTGGTAGGCGCGGGAGATAGTGGTCCAGGCGAGGATGTCGTCCGGATTAAGAGCGAGGATGCGGCGGGCGGCTTCGATGGTGCGGTCAAAATCCTCCCGGGCGTGGTAGGCTTGCGCGAGGCCATGAAGCGCGTCGGAGAATTTCGGATCGAGTTCGAGCGCGCGGTTATACTCCGCGATGGCTTCTTCGATTTTTCCCTCGCCGAAGAAATCGATTCCGGCGTAGTAATGATCTTCAGCGGTCATAGAGAGCGTTGCGTGGGCGCTTCGCGTTGCGCTGCGATTCTACCATCCCCACATGGGCGCGGCAGCCGATGCTGAACGCGCTGCGCTATTACTGGATCATCTCGAAGGGCTTCCGCTTGTGCCCGTGGAAGTCGCCGTACATTCGCTGGCGCCTGGAAACTGTTTTTGGACATGAGGCAGCGGACCTCGACGCCCGAAAATTCTTCTCGCTGCTGTGGCGCGAACGGGCGCGCATGGAGCGCTTTCTCGAATGGGTCGCTGTGCGCCGCCAGGCGCAGCATTGGTAGTCAGGTATTCCCGCCATCAACGTTGGTCGTCCAGTCGGCGTATAATGGCTTTGAGTGGTGCCACTCCATGCAAGACCTGAAAATTCTGCAAGAGGCTGAATCGCTGCACGAAGCGCGCTGGTGGGAACCTGACGCGGAGGGTAAGGCGCATTGTTATCTTTGCCCGCGGCATTGCCACATCGGGGCGGGGCAGGCGGGATTTTGCTTCATTCGCGTGAATGAGGGCGGGAAGTTGTACAGCCTGGGCTACGCTCATCCAGCCGCGATGCAGATTGATCCCATCGAGAAGAAGCCGCTCAACCATTTTCTGCCCGGGACGAAGGTTTTTTCCATGGGCACGGCAGGCTGCAACATGGGCTGCTTCTTCTGCCAGAACTGGGACATCTCGAAATCGCGCGCGGACCAAGTGCATTCATCCTACATCCCACCGGAAGATGTCGTGCTGCTCGCGATCCGAAACGGGTGCCCTTCAATCGCCTTCACCTACAACGAGCCCACGATCTGGGGCGAGTACGTGATTGATATCTGCGCGGCCGCGAAAGAGTACGGGCTGAACACCGTGATGGTGACGAATGGCTACATCACCTACGAGGCGTTCCACGATATCTACGATCATATTGACGCGGCGAACGTGGACTTGAAGGGCTTCACGGAGGAATTCTACGGGCGCGTTACGCTCACTCATTTGCAGCCCGTCCTTGAAACGCTGAAGTGGCTGAAGAACGAGACGAATGTGTGGTTCGAGATAACCAACCTGATTATTCCAACGCTGAATGATGCTCCCTCGGAAACGCGGCAGCTCGCCGAATGGGTGCTCGAACATCTTGGGCCGGATGTGCCGTTGCATTTCACGGCGTTTCACCCCGATTTCAAATTGCGCGACAAGCCGCGCACGCCGCCGGAAACCTTGCATGCGGCCCGAAAGATCGCCCTCGAGGTTGGGCTGCACTACGTGTATGAGGGGAACATCTACAGCGACGGGGCGCACACGCTGTGCCCGGCGTGCAAGACGCTGCTGGTTCGCCGCTCCTGGCACGATGTGGAGCAAAACCGGCTCAAAGACGGCTGCTGCCCGAAGTGCCATCTGGCCATCCCCGGGCGCTGGACGAATCCGCGCGGCCGGACACCCCAGAAGGTTTATGACCGGGCGCGAGAATTGGCCGCCGCGAAATACCCCGAACTGAACCTCTAGCCGCCCCCGGGCCCCCTTTCGCACCTCACTGGCTTCCTCGGCTTGTTCCCGTTCACGTGCAGCCATTTCTGCCTTTCAGCCGCGTAACCAGGCGGCGGGAAGCTAGGAGTCTCGGGCCTGGCTATTCAATGGGGTGGTGCCGATGTGCCAAAATGGGAATATGGGCTGTTCCAAAATGAAACGATATGGTGCTTGGCCGCACTATTTGAAGAAGCAGCAAGACTTGGGGGGCCACACTTGACGTCATCCATCCAGAAAGGCCAAAAGTACCACTGTCAAAATCCAGAATGCGGTTGTGAAATGGAGGTCACGAAGGGATCGCTGCTCGATGCCGCGCGGAATCCCCGCTGCGGCTGCGGTGCGGAGATGAAGAAAGCCTATGTGAAACCCACCATTACCACCCGGCCGATGGAGGATTCAGACTCTTCTGATACTGTGGTGTAG
>JBGPZR010000307.1:0-3547 GCA_041493845.1 Terriglobia bacterium
CGAGGTCCCACGTTTCGCCCAGGCCGACGCCGATGAATATGGCGTCGTTTTCTTTTTCGAGCTGCGCGAACGTGACGTTGCGCCCAACTTCCACTTTTTGCCGGAATTCGACGCCGAGGCCGCGCACCATTTCCACTTCGCGTAACGAATCCGCGGCGCGCAGTTTGTAAGCCGCTATACCGTACGTGTTCAGGCCGCCGGGCAATTCGTTGCGGTCGAAAATCGTGACGCGGTAGCCCAGCTTCGCGAGTTCCGCGGCGCACGCAAGCGACGCGGGACCCGAACCGATGCAGGCGACGCGCTTCCCGTTGGGCGCGCCGGCATGAAAGAGTTGAATCTTGCGGTCGAGCACATAATCCACGGCGTGGCGCTGCAGACGCCCGATCTCTATCGGCTTGATGCCCTTTTCTTCCATGACGCAAGCGCCCTCGCAGAGCACTTCTGTGGGGCACACACGCCCGCAGCTCTGGCCGAGGATGTTTGCTTCGAGGATCACGCGCGCCGAACCACGCAGATTGCCGGTAAAGATTTTCTTGATGAATGCGGGAACGTCGATGTGCGTGGGACAGGCAACGGTGCACGGCGCGTCGAAACAATAGAGGCAGCGCGCCGCCTCAATCGCCGCCTGCCGCGGCGACATCGGCGGCACAATTTCGGCGAAATTCTTTTCGTATTGTTCTGCGGTAAGCTTCGGTGCGGTTTCTCGGAGCGTCATGGAAGCTTCTGTGCGGCACGCGCCGCCCTGGGAAGACGCCATTCTAGCACTGCGAATCCGCGGAGAGACCACTCGATTTCGCGGGGAAGTTGAGGAATGAGCAGCTCAACACAGCGGGGGAAAGCGCCGGAAGTTGGCCGCGCCAGCCGCGTGCCAAACGAAGCAGAACCAGTGTAAGCTACAACGCTTCACAGGATTTTTGAGGAGGGCCATCATCCATGCGCTTTGATACCGTGATCCGCAACGGCACGATTGTCACGGCAACCGACACCTACCTCGGCGACATCGGGATTCTCGGCGGCCGAATTGTCGCCATTGGCAAGGACCTGCCGATTGAAAATGCCGGCAGCGTGATCGACGCGACGGGGCGGTACGTGATGCCCGGTGGAATTGACGTTCACACGCACCTGGACATGCCATTTGGTGGAACCACCAGCGCGGACGATTTCGAAACGGGGACAATCGCGGCGGCCTTTGGCGGGACGACAACGCTGATTGATTTTGCCATCCAGTACAAGGGCCAGACGCTGCATCAGGCATTCGACACCTGGATGAAGAAGGCCAGCGGCAAGGCGGTGATCGACTACTCGTTCCATTGCATCATCACAGAGCTGGCGGATGCACAGCTCCAAGAAATGAAGACGCTGGTGCGCGAGGGCGTCCCAACATTCAAGCTGTTCATGGCTTACCCGGGCGTGTTCATGCTCGACGACGCTTCAATTTTCCGCGCCATGAACGCCGCAGCCAATAGCGGTGGAATGATTTGCATGCACGCAGAAAATGGCGGGGCAATTGACGTGCTCGTGCAGCGGGCGCTGGCGGAGGGCAAGTGCGCGCCCAAGTATCATGCGCTTACGCGCCCGACCACGGCGGAAGCGGAAGCCACCTCTCGATCCATCGCGCTCGCGGAAATGGCCGGCGCGCCTGTGTACATTGTCCACCTCTCGTGCAATGAAGCGCTCGAAAAAGTGCGCGAGGCGCGCGATCGAGGCTTACCAACGTATGCGGAAACGTGCCCGCAATATCTCTATCTCTCACTCGAAAATATGGATGTCCCCGGCTTCGAGGGCGCGAAATATGTGTTCACGCCACCGCTGCGTGAGAAATGGCATCAGGAAAAGCTCTGGCAGGGTCTGGCGAAAGACGACCTGCAAGTGGTTTCGACCGACCACTGCCCTTTCTGCTACAAAGAGCAGAAAGAACTTGGCAAGGATGATTTCACGAAGATTCCGAACGGCGGTCCGGGGATTGAGCACCGTTTGAGCCTGGTGTACAGCGGCGGCGTACACGGCAAGCGTTTTTCGCCCAACCGGTTCGTGCAGCTCGTCTCCACGGCACCTGCAAAACTGTTCGGCCTTTACCCGCGAAAAGGCACGGTGGCCATCGGCTCGGATGCGGACCTGGTTGTGTTTGACCCAGACGAGGAGCAGATCATCAGCGCGAAGACCCACCACATGCGCGTGGATTATTCCATGTTTGAGGGCATCCGCGTGAAAGGTGTGCCAAAGATTGTGCTCTCGCGCGGGCGGACGATCATTGAGAATGGGAAATTTGTAGGAAAACCGGGCGCGGGAGAATTCCTCAAGCGCGAGAATCCCGCGAAGATCTGATCGAGCGGCTAGGGCCGGGAGACGCCGATGACCCAGGGGATTCCCACCAGGCCTTCCTTCACTCTTACATCCACCAGATCGCCCGTACTAAAGCGGTCATAATCTCCGGGATCGACGGGAATGCGCTCGAAGCGGCTGCCTGCGCGCCACGAACCGACAATCAGGCGCCGATTGGCCACTGGCCCGTGCATAGCGAATTTTCCAACCACGCGCACTCTTTCGGTGCGCGGGACGCCGCTGTCCAGCGCGCCATTCGCGAGCAGCAGAATTGCAAGGAGCCAGGGCAAGGGGACCAGGCCGTAATAAATGCGCTTCAAAGCCTCCACTTCGGCATGGCGCAGCGCGCGCCGCTCCACCCAAATGGCCACTCCCAGCGTGAGAAAAAACATGACCCCGATGAAGATTAGAATTCCATCCAGCTCGAGCGCGGGGTAGCGCCCGCTGGCGACAACAAATGCAAGCGCTCCGAGCAGAAAGATCGCCGTGTGATTGAGAAGCCTCCGGCGCAAGGAGAATTCTGCGGCAGAGGAGCCGAGGCCGCAGGCCGCGCAGATATCTGCATCCCGCTCGGCGCCACAGTTCAGGCAGTGCGTCATCGGTCCTGCTGTCCCCCCCGAAATATCTGATGCTAAGCAGAGCAATCCCATGTGTCAATTCAGACGTGCAGGCCCGTCCACATTTATTAGACACTGCGAAACCGTAATATGGCTGAGCTATAATCGGGCCATGACGCTACCAGAGTTTTTCCTGAAGCAGAAAGAAGCAACCCACGCGCGCAGCCAGGAAGTATTTGCGCTGCTTCGGCCGGAGCACATGGACTGGAAGCCCGAGAAAGGTGCGCTCAGCGTCGGCGACATGCTGCGCCACTTGTGGGTGTCGGAAGAGGGCGTGCGGCGCTGTGCGCTCGAAGGAAGCTTCGCCTACTACGAAACACGGATTCCCAAGGGCCTGCGCGCGGTGATGGGGATGCCAGGATCGCTCGAAAACGAACTGAAGAATATCGAGCGCGTGGACCGGGAAACTCTCGCGGCCGTGGCAGCGCGCCCCGCAGAATTATTCGATGAGGAGCGCGCAAATCCAGCATTGGGATTTCGCCGGAAGGTTGCTGTGATTCTGTTTGGCATCAACGAGCACGAAGTGCATCACCGCGCGCAGCTCATGACCTATCTGCGGATGCTGGGCACGCCAGCCCCAGAGCCATTCAAGAAGCCCAAATCTTGAG
>JBGPZR010000248.1:0-4220 GCA_041493845.1 Terriglobia bacterium
AACGTTCTGGAAATCGTCCTCGGCGATCAGGACCTCCAGGTGGGCCATCTTCTGGATTCGCTGCAGCACTTCGAGGCCGCGGCGCCCGCGCTGGCGCTTGAGCGGGTCGGCAGAATCGGCGACAAGTTGCAGTTCGCGCAGAACGAACTGAGGGATGACCACGGTTCCGTCCAGGAACTGGGCCTCCGCCACGTCTGCCACGCGGCCATCAATGATGACGCTCGTGTCCAGCACCTTAAAGGCATGCTTCATGCTGCGCTCAGTGCCGAACAGCCCGCCAAGCGCCTGCAAGTTCAGCATGTCGCCCTTGTTCGCACCCAGGATCAAGCCGATATAGGCCATCACCAGAAAGACAGCCAGGCTGAAAAACGAGCGCGTGCTTTCCGGCATGGAGGTGTGAGTAAAAATGAGCGAAGTGAGGTAGGCACCCAGAATTCCCAGAATCGAGCCCGTGGCCGCGCCGATCAGCCGCCGCAGGCTGGCCCGGCGCAGACGTACTTCAAACATGATGACAGCGAGAGCAAACAGCAGGCCTGTCAGGGAGGCGTACTCCCTGCTCAGGCTGAAGGGCTTGAAATGGAATCCCGCCGCTACGCAGACGACGACGAATACAAGACGGATTGCCAGCATGTCCCAGAACGAACCGACTTGACCATGAGTGTCGCGCGGCGGCGCCGCGGCTTTGGAAGGGGAAATTTCCGGAGTAGCACCTGCCGGAGCCCGGCTGGGTACGTTAGAAGTCCTTTGCATCGGGGCACCCTATGAAACGTATGAAAAAATGTATCGATATAAACCCGAAACGCCGCTTCCAAATTTTCCTGCTGCCGACTTTATGAAATTTTTTTCGAGCGCCGGAACGAGTGGTGTTCCGATATGAATCGCTATGATGCGCGTAGTATAACACCGCGAGAGAAGAGAGAGTCAATGGCGGCGGGAAAGCGATGCTACAAATAATACTTGGGCACGCGGCGGCCGAGAGCGCAGAGCAAGTCGGAGGTGACCGTGCCGATTTCCGGGGCCACGTCGGAGACTTCGATCGCGGAATTTCCATCCTTGCCGTAAATGGTGATGACATCGCCGAGCGCAGCGTCCGGCACCTCGGTCACATCGACCATGGTCAAGTCCATCGAGATTGTTCCCACCAGCGGCACGCGACGCCCGCGGAGCAGCGCGCAACCTCGATTCGTTCGTTGACGCACTACGCCGTCAGCGTAGCCCGCATTGATGACGGCGATGCGCGATGGCCGCGTGGTGACAAACCGTGCGCCATAGCCGACGGCCTGTCCTGCGGGAATTTCGCGCAGCGAAATAATTCGCGCGCGCAAAGAAAGGCACGGCTCCAGCGGCATCATGGCCATGATTTCTTTCTTTTTTTCGGGCGGGTCGAACGACTGGTGATAGCCGTACAGGATCGCGCCGGGGCGAACCATGTCGGCCCAGGTGCTTGGCCGGGCGCAGATCGCGCCACTATTGGCCATGTGCACGATTCCGGGCGAGATTCCATGCGCTCGCATGTGGTCAAGGCACTTGCGGAAGAGGTCCTCCTGGTCATCCGTCTGCTGGGCCTTGAAATCTTCCGCAGAAGCGAAATGTGTGAATGTGCCTTCGAGCGCGATATGGCGGCAATCGGAGAGCGCGCTGGCAAAAGATTCAATCTCTGACGGAAGAATCCCCAGGCGATTCATTCCGGTATTGATTTTCAAATGGAAACGCAAGCGCGAGGATTTTCGGCGCGCAGATTTCGCGGCGCGCTCAAGGTGGCGAAGATCATCCACGCGCGTCACCGTCGGCGTCAGATTATTTTCGACCAGGCGCTTTTCCTCTCCCGGCCAGAAGCCGGTGAGAACCAGGATTCGCTTGCGGATGCCTGCCTCGCGGAGCTCAATGCCTTCATTGGCGCAGGTCACTCCGAACCACTCTGTCCCCGCTTTTTGAAGAGCTTTCGATACCGGCACAGATCCGAGCCCGTAGGCGTTGGATTTAACGACGGCCAGGACCATACGATTCCCGCCGATATGGCGGCGGATGACGCGCATGTTATGCAGGATGGCCTGGAGCGAAATTTCCGCCCACACAGGCCGCCCTCCAATATGAATCGCTCTCGCCATCGTCATTTAGAATGCCAGACTCCGCGCTGCGGGCGCGAACATAATTCGGTCTTGCCAAAATGGCCGCGCCCTTTGAGTAAACATCTCGCAATGGACAATGCAGTTGAGGGGCCGTGGGAGCCGATTTGAAGCAGGGGCTCGGGGTTGCCGGAATCTTATGGATAATGAGGCGGTTAGCGGGCAACAAATCGATGGGTACTGTCGGCGCAGAGGCAGAGGATGCGGGTCGGACCACACGGCTGTGTGTGCCGGTTGACAGCCCCGGAGAGTCTATTCTTCGGGCTCGGAGGATGTCCAGGCGTCCGGAGCAGCCTCCTCGAACCGTGTGTGGCGGGCCAGAAAGACGAAATTGAGGTTGCCGGTGGGGCCGTTGCGCTGCTTGGCGATGATAATTTCGGCCTTGGCGCGGTCTTCTTCCGGCAGGTCGGTCTTGTAGAAATTTGGACGGTTGATGAACAAGACCACGTCCGCGTCCTGCTCGATTGCGCCGGATTCGCGCAAATCAGACAATTGCGGCTTGCGATCTTCGCGTTCGGGCGCGCGGGTCAACTGGCTCAGCACCACCACAGGAATTTTCAGTTCCTTGGCCAGGGCCTTGAGCGAGCGGGAAATGCTCGCGACTTCTTCCTGACGGTTCGTGCCACGGCCGGAGTTTGTAGGCACCACGAGTTGCAGGTAGTCCACGATCATCATCGAGAGCCCGCGGTCGCGTTTCAGGCGCCGGGCTTTCGCGCCCATCTCCAGCACGGTGGAGGAGGCGGAGTCATCAATCCACAGCGGCGCCTCGCCCAAATTTGCGAGCGCGCCGGTGATTTTGCCCCAGTCGTCGCGGTTCATGTGGCCGGTGCGGAATTTATGCGCGTCCACGCGCGCTTCGGAGGCAAGCAGGCGCAACAGAAGCGATTCTTTCGACATTTCCAGGCTAAAAATGGCCACCGGCTCGCGCTGCCGCAGCGCCACGTTCTCTGCGATGTTCAGCGCCAGCGCCGTTTTTCCCATCGAGGGGCGCGCCGCGAGAATGATCAGCTCAGACGGCTGCAAGCCGGCCGTCTCGTTGTCAAGGCCGGGATAACCCGTGGCCAGGCCCGTGATGCGGCGGCCTTCGCTGAAAATGCGCTCGAGGCGCTCGTAATTTTCGCGGACAAGTTCTTTGACGCCGATCAACCCTGCTTTCACGCGATCTTCCGCCAACTGGAAGATGGTTGATTCGGCGCGATCCAGAATCACGTCGGCGTCATCGCCCCCGGCCAGGGCCTGTTCCTGTATTGCCGCAGCAGAAAACGCCAGGCTGCGGAGCACCGCTTTTTCTTTTACGATGCGGGCGTAATGCTCCACGTTCGTGGCGCGGGGCAGTCCATCAGCCAATTGCGATAGATAGGCGACGCCGCCTGCGGCTTCCAGCTCGCCGCGCCGGCTGAGATCCTCCATCAGCGTAACGGTATCAATGGCCTGCTGCTTTTCACCCAGATGGATCATGCGCTGGAAAATCTGGCGATGCTGCGAGAGGAAGAAATCCTCCGAGCGCAGCTTTTCCACGGCAGCGTTGAGCGCATGGTTATCGAGCAGAATCGCCCCGAGGATGCTGCGCTCGGCTTCGAGATTGTGCGGGAGCGGGCGTTCGAGGGTGGTATCGCTGGCCATTGTGATTCGCTTTATTTTCGCCTAAGTCGATTTCCGACGCAAGAGGAATACTTTCCCCGATCTAAGTGTTGCGTGAACCAGAATCTTTGCGCGCGGCATGTTGCACCGGACATTGTGACATCGCAGGCGCGAACGTCAACGGTACGACCCTGTGGATGTTTAAGGAAAAGTGGAAATCTTTTTTTGCAGCGGGCAGCAACGAAAATGGGGCGCGGTGATCAGCGCCCCTTTCCTGATTTCCAGTCCGACTGCATCGGACACATGACTTGCACCACCGGCATGATCCCGGTGGTGAAACCCGTGAAAATTATTCTTCCTTGTTCACTGAGAGCTTCACGGAAGCGGTGACTTCAGGATGCAGCTTGATGGGCACGTCGAATTCGCCGACAAGCTTGATGGGATCGGCAAGAGCGATTTTGCGCTTCTCGACGTTGAAGCCCTGAGCCGCAAGCGCCTCCGCGACATCGGCGG
>JBGPZR010000073.1:0-8039 GCA_041493845.1 Terriglobia bacterium
GGAATTGTCGATCGCCGAGGGCATCCGCGAAGAGCGGCGCCGGATGGCGCCCATCCGCCGCCTGGCGGACGTGATCATTGACACGACAAAATTCAATGTGCACGAACTGCGCCAGTTCATCATTGACCGCTTCCAGAATCCGGGGCGCCGCCCGCTGCTTGTATCCGTCGTCAGCTTCGGGTTCCGCTACGGAATTCCGACGGATGCGGATCTGGTCTTCGACGTGCGGTTTCTGCCGAATCCGCATTTCGTGCCCCGGCTGCGCCCGTTCAGCGGAAAAGATCCGCGCGTGGCGCGGTACATTCGTTCCTTTCCTCAAACGAACGAATTCCTGCGGCGCATCGAAAGCTTGCTGTCGTACCTGATCCCGCACTACATCCGGGAAGGGAAGAGCTATCTGACCGTCGCGGTGGGATGCACGGGCGGACGGCACCGCTCGGTGACGCTCGCGGAAGTATTGCGGCGCGCCATTCAGAAAAAAGGCTATGCGGCAAAAGTCGTGCACCGCGATCTGGATAAGTCCACGACTTGACTTTTGCCCGGCGCGAACCTAGCGTTGGGAATTTGTGCGCGGTCAAAATGAACCGATGAATCCGATTCCACACGCGAAACATACCGGCGAAATCAAGCGCCTGCTCCGCTATGTCTGGCCCTATTCCGCATGGTTTTTTGCCGGGGTCATCCTGCTGGCCTTCATGGCACTGGCCGATGGGCTGGTGGTTCTCTCCATCCGCCCCGCCGTGGATATCGTTCTGAATCCACAATCGGTGAATCAGCGCCTGGCTTTATTTCAGTTTCCCTATGGCGGTCCCACAATTTATCTCAATTCGTTTGTTCCTGCGCGCATCCACCATGTCTGGTCGGTCTTTGCGGTGGCGATCCTGCTGCTGTACCTGGTCAAGGGGCTTGCGGAGTTCTTCGGCAGCACCATGATTCAGCACGTCGGCCTGTCGGCGGTCACCGATCTGAGGAATCAGGTCTACAGCCGGGTGGTGCAGCAGCCAGTCGGATTTTTCCAGCACAATCCGGTTGGGCGCGTGATGTCCGCGGTGATCAGCGATATCGAACAAATGCGCGCCGCGTTTTCCGATTACCTTTCCGATTTCTTCCGGCAGCTTTTCGGCCTGATTGTCTTCCTGATGGCATTGCTGCTGATCAACTGGAAGCTGACGATCGGCTCCGTCCTGCTGGTTCCCCTGGTAGTTTGGCCCATCGGGCGGCTTGCTCGCCGGATTCGCGGTTCTTCGGAGAAGAGCCGCTCGCGGCTTGCGGACTTGAGCCAGATCATGCAGGAGACCATTAGCGGCAACCGCGTGGTGAAAGCCTTCGGGATGGAGGGCTTCGAGATCCGCAAGTTCCGCGAGGCCGCGCGAAACCTGCTGCGTGAGAACATGCGCTGGATTCGCGCCTACGCCGCCACCTCTCCGCTGATGGACCTGTTGGGCGCCAGCGTCATCTGCATGATCCTTCTATTCGCCCGCGACCAGATTCGCACGGGCGTGATGACCACCGGAATCTTCTTCGCCTTCGTTTTTGCGCTGTTCAAGGCATACGAGCCGGTCAAGCGCCTGGGCAACATCTATCAGCTTTTCCAGCAGGCGGTAGGGGTCTCGACGCAGGTTTTCTCGTTTCTCGAGCTGCCGCAGGAGGTGATGGAGGCCCCGGGCGCGAAGGCCCTGCCGCGATTTGGGGAATCGATTGAATTTGAGAATGCGAGTTTCGCGTACGAGGACAATGGCGATACGCTGATTCTTCGCAACATCAACCTGAGGGTTTGCGCCGGCGCCGTGGTTGCGATTGTCGGGTCGAGCGGCGCGGGCAAGACCACGCTTCTGAATCTGCTCCCGCGGTTTTACGCCGCCACATCGGGTTCTGTGCGGATAGACGGATCCGACGTGCGCGACGTCACGCTGCGCTCGCTGCGCGAGCAGATGGCCATCGTCACGCAGGAAACCATCCTCTTCAACGACACGATCTGGAATAATCTCTGTTACGGCCGCCCGGACCTGCCGAAGGAAAAAGTGCACGAAGCGGCGAAGGCAGCGCTGGCGCATGATTTCATCATGGAGATGCCGCAGGGCTATCAAACATTGATCGGCGACCGGGGGCAGCGGCTTTCCGGCGGCCAGCGGCAGCGGCTGGCGATCGCTCGCGCCCTGCTGAAGGATGCGCCCATTCTGATTCTGGACGAAGCCACGTCTGAGCTCGATTCCGAATCGGAGATGCTGGTGCAGAGCGCGCTGAACAATCTGATGACCGGGCGCACCGTCTTCGTGATCGCGCATCGCCTTTCGACCATCCGCCGCGCCGATACGATTGCCGTGCTTGAAGGCGGCACCATCCGGGAGCGCGGGACGCACGAGGAGCTCCTGGTGCGCGGCGGCCTGTATGCGCGGCTTCATGAAATGCAATTTCGCGACGTGGAACCGGCGTCGCGCGCAGCGGGACCGATGTGAAAATGTCCGGCACCGGCTCCCAATTCGCGCCTGAGAATCCATTGAAGCCACGGGCCGTCGGCCCGAAGTCACTGCGGTCCATGACCGGCTACGCACACGCGCAGGTGATTGAAAACGGCTGGAGCTTGCGCATATCCGTGCGGAGCGTGAATCACCGCTTCCTCGACCTGCATCTGCGCGTGCCGGAAGGTTTTGAGCCGGTGGAGCCACGGATTCGCCAAATTGTTCGCGAGCGCGTGCGCCGCGGGCATCTGGACGTGACGCTGCACTATGATCCGGCGGGGCCTGCCGCGGTCGGCGTAAACCGGGAAGTGGCTGCGGCTTATTTGCAGGCGGTGAATTCGCTGCGGGAGGAATTCGGCATTGAGACGCAGCCGGACCTGGCCGCAATTCTCCGGCTTCCGGGCGTGATTGGCCCGGCCGCGGCATCGATCGAAGAAGAGCTGGGCCGGCTGGAGTCCGCGGTGACGCGCTGCCTGCTGGAATCGCTCGACAAGCTTGACCGCATGCGCGAGGAAGAAGCAAACCACCTGCGCGAAGAAATGTCGGCGCGGCTGCGCAGCATCACGCAACTGGCCGCAGAAGTGGGGCCGCTCGCCGAACGCATGCGGCCTGCCTTCGCGCAGCGGCTGGAACAGCGGCTGAAGGATCTGCTGGGCGAAGCGCAACTGGATCCCGCGCGGCTGGCGCAGGAAGCCGCGATCGCGGCGGAGCGCAGCGACGTGAGCGAAGAGCTGGCGCGGCTGCGCAGCCACGTGCAGCAATTTGAAACGCTGCTGGCGGGCGCTTCCGATATCGGCAAGAAGCTCGATTTCCTGCTCCAGGAAATGCAGCGCGAAACGAACACTCTGCTTTCCAAGACTCCCGGCAACGACGCCGAGGGCCTCGTGATCACGCGGCACGCGCTGGAAATCAAATCCGAGATCGAGAAACTGCGGGAACAGGTGCAAAACATCGAATGAGTTCATCGGAGCCGCTGGTGCTGATCGTCTCCGGGCCGTCGGGTTCGGGGAAATCCACGCTGGTGCAAAAAATTCTGCAGCTTCCGGGAACGATGCTCTCGGTTTCGTGCACCACTCGCCCGCCGCGCAATACGGAAACCGACGGCAAGTGGTACAATTTCGTCACCGAGGAAGAATTCCAGCAGATGGTGGCGCGCGGCGATTTCCTGGAATACGCACAGGTGTTCGGAAAACATTGGTACGGGACGCCGCGGAAATGGCTGGACCAGGCGCGCGCGCAGAAAAAAGATCTGGTGCTTGAGATCGACGTGCAGGGCGCGCTGCAAGTGAAGCGCAAAGTGCCCGACGCCATGGCTGTTTTCGTCCTGCCGCCGTCGCGGGCGGAACTGGAAAAACGCATACGCGCCCGCGGCCAGGATTCGGAGGAAGAGATTCAGCGGCGGCTGGAGCGTGCGCGGCAGGAAATGCTGAGCTACAGCAGCTATGATTTTGCCATCATCAACGATAATCTGGAGCGTGCGGGCCAGGAAGCGCAAGCCATCGCGGTGGGCTCGCGCTGCCAGGTGGCGCGCAACGAAGAGCGGATACGCGAAATCTTGAAGTCATTCGGAGGCTGATCATCACATGGGCGTTCTCAGAAGCGTACCGGAAAGCCAGTTTGCCTACGTCGTGGTGGTCTCACGGCGCGCCCGGCAGTTGATGATCGGCGGGCGCCCGATGGTGGACAACACGCGGATGCACAAAACCACGCGCATTGCAGAAGAAGAATTGCAGCAAGGGCTGCTCGAGTACGATTTGATGGAGCCTGTGGATGGCTCCGAAGACAAGGACGGAAAGCGGCGGAAGTAGCAGTGCGCCGCGCATGCCATGAAAATCGCGCTGGGCGTAACCGGAGGCGTCGCGGCTTATAAAGCCGCGGAGCTGGTCCGGCGTCTGCAACAGGAAAAGCTGGACGTGCAGGTGGTGATGACGCGCGCGGCGCAGGAGTTTATCGCGCCGCTGACGTTTGCGGCGATCACCGGGCAGAAAGTAATCACCGACATGTTCCGGGACGTTGGTGCGGGGCCCGCGAATGTGGAGAGCGCGATCGAGCATATCGCCGTTGCGCAGCGGATTGATCTGCTGCTGGTGGCGCCGGCCACCGCCGACATCCTGGGAAAATTTGCGCACGGAATCGCCGAAGATTTTCTGAGCACTTTGTATCTGGCGACGAAAGCGCCGGTGGTGGTGGCGCCGGCGATGAACGTCAACATGTGGGAGCATGCCGCGACGCAGGAAAATGTGGCGGCGCTGCGTGCCCGCGGCGTCCATGTGGTGGATCCCGATGAGGGCTACCTGGCCTGCGGAATGACCGGCGCGGGGCGGCTGGCCGCGACGGAAACGATCGCGAAAAAAGTCTGTGATGTTCTGGGATTGCGGCGCGATCTGGAAGGCCAGACCGTGCTGGTGACGGCCGGGCCAACCTGCGAAGACATTGACCCGGTGCGCTACCTGACGAACCGTTCCTCCGGGAAAATGGGCTATGCACTCGCGGAGGCGGCGCACCGGCGTGGCGCGCGCGTGATTCTGGTGAGCGGGCCCACGGAGCGAAAAATTCCTGAAGGCGTGGACTGGATTCCCGTGCGCTCGACCGAGGAAATGCGCCGCGCCGTGCTGGAGCGCGCGGGCGAGGCACACATCGCCATCCTGGTCGCTGCTGTCGCTGACTATCGCCCGACTGCCGTGGAAGAGAAGAAAATCAAGCGCGGCGAAGGAAGCTTTACGCTCGAGCTCGAGCCCACGCCGGATATTCTTGCGGAGCTCGGACGCGCGCGCGGGCAGGGCAACGCGGGGCGCGTGCTGGTGGGCTTTGCAGCAGAAACGGATCGCGTCGCCGAAAACGCGCGGCAAAAATTGGCGCGCAAGGGCGCCGACATGATTGTCGCAAACGACGTGACGCTGGAAGGCGCAGGCTTCGACACGGATACGAACATCGTCACGCTCTATACCCGCGACGGGCGCGAAATTCCCCTCCCCAAAATGATCAAGCTCGACGTGGCCAATCGCATCCTCGATCAGGTGCTGGAAATTCAGAGACAATCCAAGTAGATTCTGTGCGGGGGATTCCATGAATCCGGCAAAGCGCGCACGTGTGGAAGCATGGCTGCGTTACGGCGAGGAACTGGGGGCGGCGCCATTTTTTCGCGACCGCGCCACAAGGATGCCCGCGCAGGCCGAAGTCGAACCGCCCGCGCCATCGATAGAAATGGCTGCTGCCCGTCCAAAATCCGCGCCGGCGCGTCCGGCGCCGCCGGCAACGCGTGCAGCCGCGCTTCCGATTGTTGCGGCTGCGTCCGGGCCATCGCTGTTTGAAGCAGCGGAACGCGTGGAGGGCGACAGCCTCCCGCGCATCCGCGAAGACATTGGCGATTGCACGCGCTGCCACCTGCACAAAGGGCGCACGAAAATCGTCTACGGCACCGGCAACCCGAGAGCGGAGCTGGTGTTCGTCGGTGAAGGGCCGGGCCATGATGAAGATATTCAGGGCGAGCCGTTTGTGGGCCGCGCGGGCAAACTGCTGACGCAGATGATCGAGGCCATGAGCCTGCGCCGCGAGGATGTGTACATCTGCAACGTGGTGAAGTGCCGCCCCCCGGAGAACCGCCAGCCTGAAAAAGATGAGATAGCCACCTGCTCGCCGTTTCTTCTGCGGCAACTCGCGGCCATCCAGCCAAAAGTGATCTGCTGCCTGGGCGCGTGCGCGGCACAGACCATGCTCGAAACCAATCAGGGCATCTCCCGTTTCCGCGGCGAATGGTTCGATTTTCGCGGTTCAAAATTAATCGCCACCTACCATCCTGCTTACCTGTTGCGCAATCCGAACGCCAAGGGCGAAGTCTGGAAAGATTTGCAGAAGGTGATGGGCGTCCTCGGACTGCAGCCGAAGAAGAAATAGCGCTCCAACCACGGGGAAAAATCTTGGGAATCATTCTCGGATTAGCAGGCGCGGTGTGCTGGGGCGTGGCGGATTTTATCGCGCGCTTTGCTTCAAGGCGCGTGGGAGCCTACCGTACGCTCCTGTTCATGCAGGTTTTCGGATTTCTGGGACTGAGCGCGTACTTGAAGTGGACGCATGGATTCGCGCAAATCGCCGCGCATGGATGGCAGCCGTGGGCGTTTGGGGCGATTGCCGGCGTAGTGAACATGATCGCGTCGCTGGCGCTTTACTATTCCTTCCAGATCGGTGTGATGAGCGTCGTCGCACCCGTATCGTCCAGTTATCCGGCCCTCACCGTTGCGCTCGCGTTGCTGAGCGGCGAGCATATGCAGGCGCTGCGCGGTGTCGGGCTTGCCGTCACGCTTGTGGGAGTGGTGCTGGCTTCCACATCCTTCGCGGCCGACACAGCGCATGCCACCGCAGATGGCAGCCATCCGCGCGCGCGGCTGACGAAAGGGGTGGGGTGGGCGATCGTTGCGGCTGTAGGTTTCGGTTTTCTGTTTTGGTTCCTCGGTTTTCATGTGGTGCCCGTCCTCGGCAGCGTGATATCGGTGTGGATGATTCGTCTCACCTCATTCACGGTGCTGGTTCTCGCGGCCGCGCCCACGCGGCAAAGCCTTAAGCTGCCGCCTGGCAGCGTGTGGTGGCTGCTGCTGGGCGTTGGATTGCTCGACACTGCCGCATTCGTTTTCAATAACGCCGGCCTGCACACCGGCCAAGTTTCCGTGGTGAGTGTGCTGGCGTCACTTTACGGCGCAGTGACTGTGGTGCTCGCCTGGATATTCCTGCGCGAGCGGCTGGAGCGCAGCCAGTGGCTCGGCATCGTCCTGATCTTCGCCGGCATTGTCCTCGTCAGCTACTGAAGGATTTCCACACAGCCGTGAGATGAGAATGGTTCCTGGGGACTGATACACTATTCCGTCGCGTCTTGAATCCATGAAACAACGATACTGCGAGGTCGCGCTTCCGGTTCCACTGCGCTCGACGTTCAGCTATGCCGTGCCCGCGGCGCTCAACGGCGAGGAGTTGGTCGGTCGGCGCGTTGTGGTGCCCTTCCGCAATCGCGCCATGGTCGGGGTGTGCCTTGCTGTTTCCGATCGCGCACCGAATATTCCCCGCGTGAAGGAACTCGCCGAGGTGATGGATCCGTTGCCGGCGCTGCCGGAAAAATTGATCGAGCTAGGGCACTGGATCAGCCGCTATTACATGGCCCCCGTCGGCGAGACGTTTCGCGCCATGCTGCCGCCCGAAGTGGAACTGCGGCACGACCGTGAATACCGGCTCACGGATGCCGGTCGCGCGTATTTGCAGGAACTTGCGGCAATCGAAGAGAACACTCCGGAGGAGAACGCCGAGCTCGAACTTCTGCGCCACTTGGATGCGCAGGATCAGCCGGAGCCGCCTGCGCGGATTCGCCGCCGTCCCGGCGGAGAAGCCCTGGCCGAGAAACTTGTTCGCCGCGGGCTGTTGGGAGCACGCGAGGTGCTGCGCAAGCGGCGCACGCGGACACAGAAAATCGCGGCATGGAATCCCGCGAACACAGACCAGTCCGCAAACGCTGCCGAAGAAACAATTCGCGAAGTGCTGACCACGACGCGGGGGCCTCTCCCGCTTGCTTTGCTGATGGAGCAGGCCAAGGTTTCA
>JBGPZR010000431.1:0-2313 GCA_041493845.1 Terriglobia bacterium
ACTTGCTTTGCGCTATTTGATACACTTCCCCGCCGATGAACGATTACGCCGAGACGACGATTCGCGTACGCTACGCCGAAACCGACCAGATGGGCGTTGTCTATCATGGGAATTTTTTTACCTGGTTCGAGGTCGGGCGCGTCGAGCTCTGCCGGCATCTCGGATTCGAATACAAGCAAATGGAAATCGAGGACGACAGCTACATCGTCGTCGCGGCGGCGCAATGCAGCTACAAACGGCCGGCCCGGTTCGACGACGTTCTGATCATTCGCACGCGCGTGACGCAATCGCAGCGCCGCACGATGCGTTTCGGCTACGAGATTTCGAACCAGGCGACCGGTGAACTGATCGCCACCGGCGAAACAACTCACGTGATCTGCGACCGCCGCGGCCGGCCGAAATCGTTGCCAGAAAAGTACCGGAAGTATTTTCCGCCGACGGCGCATAATACACTTGCGCGCGCGGCTGGAAAATCTGCCCGTTCCTGAGGAACACGACATGAGCGCACCCGACCCGGCAAAACTCGAAAAACTCAGGCAGCACTTCCGCCACGAGTGGACCGACGAAAAAACAGTCGCGGCATGGCGAAAATGGCACGCCCACATCGCACATTTCACGCGCGGGGCAACCGAAGCGCTTCTTGCGGCCGCCCAACTGCGCCCGGGAATGCGCGTGCTCGATCTCGCAAGTGGCGTGGGCGATCCGGCGCTGTCGCTGGCGGCGGCCGTGGGACCCACGGGACATGTGACCGCGACCGATCTGGGCCCCGGAATGATCTCGCTCGCCGAAGAGCTGGCGCGAATGAAGGGCCTGAAGAACATCGAATTCCGCGAGGCCAATGCGGAATCACTTCCCTTCCCGGACGAATCATTCGACGTGGTCACCTGCCGCTTCGGCGTGATGTTTTTCCCGGATCAAGTGAAAGCGCTGAAGGAATGCCGCCGAGTGCTAAAGCCCGGTGGCCGGGTTGTGTTTGCTGCATGGGGCACGAAAGATCAGCCGTTCTTCACCACGACGGCGGGCATCGTGCTGAAATACGTGCAGATGCCCCCGCCGGATCCGGATGCGCCGAATTTGTTCATGTTCGGTGAGCAAGGCCGACTCCGCCGGACATTGGAGGCCGCCGAATTCGCCGACGCCGTCGAAGACGTTCGCGCGGTTCCCGGCCGGTGGAAGTCGTCGCTCGAGCAATACTGGGAGCAATTCACCGAAGTGGCCGCGCCGTTCCGCCCGATCATTGAAAAACTGACGCCGGAAACGCGCGCGAAAGCCTTCGAAGAATCTCTAGCCGCACTGCGCAAATACTGGAACGGAAAAGAATTGAATTTGCCGCTGGAAATTGTGATTGGGTCAGGAACGCGCATATGAGCCGCATCCATGTTGACGGCGAGCACCTCACGCTCGCGCAACTTTTTGCCGTCGCTCTCCACGGTGCAGAAACGGAATTGGCCCTGGCGGCGCGCGCCAAGATGGTCGCTTCGCGCGCGGTGGTGGAGCGGCTGGTGGAATCGAACACCACGGTCTATGGCGTCAACACGGGCTTCGGGAAAATGGCCTCAGTGCGAATTTCACGCGACCAGATCCAGCAACTGCAGTTGAATCTGGTGCGCAGCCATGCCTGCGGCATGGGCGCGGGGCTGACGGAACACGAAACACGCGCGATGCTGCTCCTGCGAGCAAATGCCATCGCCAAGGGATTTTCCGGCGTGCGCCCTGTGGTTGCAGAAACACTGTGCGCCATGCTCAATCGCGGCGTGCATCCCGTGATTCCCTGCCAGGGGTCGGTGGGCGCCTCGGGCGACCTTGCGCCGCTCGCGCATCTGGCGCAGGTGGCCATTGGCGAGGGAGAAGCTATTTATCACGGCGCCAAGATGCCCGGTAGCGACGCGATGCGGCAGGCGGGCATCGCTCCGCTGACGCTCGAAGCAAAGGAAGGTCTCGCGCTCCTCAATGGAACGCAAGGCATGCTGGCCCTGCTTGCACTTGCGCTGGGCGAGGCAGAAAATTCCGTGGACACGGCGGACGTCGCTCTAGCGCTATCACTCGACGCGCTTCGCGGGAGCCCTGCGGCCTTCGACGAACGAATCGCCATGGTGCGGCCCTACGCCGGCCATGCAGTCACAGCGAGCCATATCATCCATCTGAATCGCGGCAGCACCATCCGGGAATCACACCGCTCTCCGGAAAAAGATTCTCGCGTGCAGGATCCTTACAGCCTGCGATGCGCCCCGCAAGTCCACGGAGCGATGCGCGATGCGCTCGCGCATGTCCGCGCCACACTCGGGGTGGAACTGAACAGCGCGACCGACAATC